>CAJXKR010000063.1 GCA_913055815.1 uncultured Desulfohalobiaceae bacterium
CCGCCAGCGTTCATTCTGAGCCAGGATCAAACTCTCATATTTAATCCTCAATATCTCTATGCGATATTACTTACCTTTGCTGTCTATGCCCGACTCACTATTTAATTGTCAAAGAACTAAACACAAGTTCAAACCGATTGGTTATCAATCGCTCAAGAAATAAAATTTAACAGGAATTATTTGCTTGTCAACTGTTTATTTAATTTTTTTTCCTGGTCGATTCGGTTTGCCAAGTAACGAAGAAACCTTTCTATATAATCAAAGATTGGTTGTCAATTACTTTTGGAAATTTTTTGAAAATCTTATCTCTTACCCTTTTGAAACAGCGCCAAATATATTTTTTAATTGACAATTGACATCTCAAAGGTCAAATTAGATCTCATCCGGAAATTCTTAATTTCCGGATACGGAAATAGCAAGTTTTCAATCCGGAAATTAGATTTTCACTAGTTAAACCAATCCATTGTATAATCACAAATTAAACGGAAAAATCCTATGCCTTGTTCAATAATAGATTACAACAGTTCCGGTGATTGGCAATATTTTCGTGACTGGCTATTTAAAAGATTTGAAAAGGATCACTCCATTGATCAAAAGGTCCGGGATATTATCAATTATGTGCGCGAACATGGCGATCAAGCATTGATAGAATACACCCGGCAATTCGATTGCCCTGAATTCAAGTCTTCCTTTATAAAGGTAGATCCCAGCAGGCTCGAGCAGGCGGCAAACAACCTTGATCCTGAAGAAACCAACCTGATCAGGGAAGCAATCCAAAATATACAGGATTTCCATAAAAGACAACTCGAGGATTCCTGGATCTCTACACGCAACAAGGACCTGGTAGTGGGACAATTGGTCAAGCCGGTCTCCAGTGCGGGTTTATACGTACCCGGAGGAAAATCCGGGGAGACACCGTTGGTATCCAGTCTGATAATGAACGCTGTCCCGGCTTTGGTTGCAGGTGTAGATAACATCAATGTAGTTACCCCTCCTGGAACAGACGGGGACATCAATCCCTACACCCTGGCAACTGCTTATTTACTGGGCCTGGAAAATTTCTACGCCGTGGGTGGAGCCTGGGCCATCTCCGCATTGGCACAGGGTACTGAAACAATCCCCCAGGTGGACATGATTTCCGGACCAGGAAACATATTCGTAACCACTGCAAAAAAGATAGTCAGCGAATTCGTGGGCATCGATATGCTGGCTGGCCCGAGCGAAATACTGGTACTGGCTGATAATACCGCCAACCCTGAATGGATAGCTGCCGACCTCTTGTCCCAGGCAGAACACGATGAATTGGCCTCTGCACTGTTGATCACTCCTGATAAGGATTTGACAGAACAAGTCAAGACCTGTTTAAATGAACAATTGCAGGAGCTTCCCAGAAAAGAAATAGCCGCACAATCCCTGAAAGATTGGGGGGGAATCATTCGTGTACCGGACTTAAAAGCCGGAATAGACCTGGTCAACAAAGTGGCCCCGGAACACCTGGAACTGGCCTTGAGCGACCCCTGGGGACACCTGGAATCCATTCAAAATGCAGGAGCGATCTTTATGGGTCATTTCTGCCCCGAGTCAGTCGGTGATTATTTTGCAGGCCCCAATCATATACTGCCTACTCTGAGCACTGCCAGATTTTCCTCAGCTCTTGGAGTACAAGACTTTTGCAAAAAGAGCAGCTTTATTTATTCCAATTTTGAATACATACAAGACCAGGGCAACAAGATTGCTAAGCTGGCCAGGCTGGAAGGCCTGGAGGCACACGCGCGCAGCACCTTGAAAAGAAAGGGGTGACCCGTGAATCTGTTATCAGTGACTGTGACTTTCAAGGTAGAATTAAAGAGTTCGAAGTTTAAACCAAAAATACTTTTAATTCAAAATCATACCTGAATGGCGTATTTTGTTTTTTTAACCTTGATCCTTGAACCCCTTTAATCATTAGTTGTGCCCGCCTGGGCATGGGGGTTAACATGAAAAAGTTTTATGTGATTATGTGGTTACGTGATTATGTGTTTAAGAATGAAGAACCTTTTCATACTCCGTTGTGCCCGCAAGGGCATGGGAGTTAACATGAAAGAATTAAGGAATTGAGGAATTGAGGGATTAAGGAATTAAAATCCCTGACATTTCAAAGTGATAACCTAATTATTTCATTATTCGTTGTGCCTGTCAGGGCATGGGAGTTAACAAAAAAGGAAAGTGTGTATGCTTGGAGCAAATACAGCAAACAGTAATAACGAGATGCAGATCACCTGCTTTCAGATCGGGGAAGTCCTGTGTGGGATTGATATAAGATATGTGCAGGAAATAAACAAGAAGATGAATGTCACCCAGGTCCCGCTTTCCCAGGATTACATCAAGGGAATCATGAACCTCAGGGGACAGATCGTAACAGTGATAGATCTGGGTAAGAAGCTGGGGATGTCTCCGGTTAAAAGCAGCGATGAGACCAGGATTACCATAGTGAACTGGAATGAAGAATTCGTGGGGCTTATGGTTGACAAGATATACGATGTGATCAGCGTGGGACAACAGGAAGTCATGCCTCCGCCATCCAATATAAAAGGGGCAAAGGGCAAGTATTTCCACGGGGTGATCAAGAAGGACAGCGATCTTATCGGCATCCTGGAAGTGGACTTGGTTCTGGAAGTGACGTAATCCGGGTGTTGTACAATAGGAGGAGTGATGGCCATAAAAGTCTTGGTGGTGGATGATTCCATCTTTTACAGAAAAATAGTAAGCGAAATCCTGAAGGACCTGCCGGATGTGGAGGTGGTGGGAACTGCCAATAACGGCAAGGTGGCCATGAACAGGATCAAATCCCTGGAGCCGGATTTGGTTACCCTGGACGTGGAAATGCCGGAGATGAACGGATTGGAGGTCTTGCAGGAGATACAGGACCAGCATTACGATACCGAGTGCCTGATGATAAGTTCCCTTACTACCAAGGGTGGGGAAATAGCGGTTCAGGCCCTGTCCCTGGGCGCCCTGGACGTGATCACCAAACCGGATGAAGGTGACAATGAGGCGAATACAAATCAGCTCACAAAGGAAATCGAACCCAAGATCAGGGCTTTTGTCAGGAAAAGCGAACTCAAGACTATCCGGAAGGGCCAGGCCCCGCCGCAGAAATCCCGGGTAAAACCGCAGGAAGTTGAACAGTACCGGGAAAGGAGTACGAGATCCCAGTTCCTGCAAAAGCGGACCGAAAAATCCAGGGTGGTCGCTATCGGGGTCTCCACCGGCGGACCCAATGCCCTGACCAAATTGGTCCCTGAACTTAGTCCCAAGATGAATGTCCCTATATTTATAGTTCAGCACATGCCCAAGGTCTTTACCGCCTCCCTGGCCAGTGCACTGCATGCAAAATCTTCCCTGGAGGTCAAGGAGGCTGCGGACGGAGAATCCGTCCGGCCCAACTGCGTCTATATTGCCCCGGGCGGGTATCAGATGAAGGTGGCCGGCGGTGCCCGGGGTGATAAAATTGTCCGTATCATGGACGATCCCCCGGAAAACAATTGCAAGCCCTCGGTGGACTATCTTTTTCGCTCCATTGCCAGGGAATACGGCTCCAAGGCCACCGGCGTGGTCATGACCGGGATGGGCTCGGACGGCAAGTTGGGACTTCAGGTCATCAAGGCCTCCAAAGGAGTGGGTATTGCCCAGAATGCTTCCAGTTGTGTGGTTTACGGCATGCCCAAGGAGGTGGTGGACGCCGGTTTGGCGGACGTTGTCTCCCCGCTGGGAGAGATTGCGGGCGAGATATCCAGGACTGTTTGAAGAAGGTTCGATGTTATCCGTTATCCGTTATCAGTTATCGGTTATCAGTTATCAGTTAATAGTTATCGGTTGTTGGTTCCACGTTCCACGTTCACGGTTAAAAGAATTTAGAAAAAGGGGTATCCATTTCGCTGCCCCCTATTTTTCTTTAATTGTGGTTGAAAATTGTACATCCATGAACTGTGAACCATGAACTGTGAACCGTGAACTGGGAACATCGAACTATTAACAAATAACAGATAACAGATAACGTATAACTGATAACCGATAACCGATAACTATTAACCAATAACAGATAACCAATAACTAATTCAAATTATGGCCAAAATAACCCAGGACGAATTCAAGGTTCTGTCCGAATACATATACAAGTTGACCGGGATAGACCTGGACGAGAGCAAGGATTATCTAGTGGAAACCAGGCTGAATCCGCTTTTGATATCCTATGGATTGCAGAGTTTCAGTGAACTCTACTACAAGGCCAAGTCAGACAAGACAGGGGAATTGGAAAAGAGGATCATCGACGGAATTTCCACGAACGAGACCTTGTTTTTCCGGGACAGTGTACCGTTTGATCAGTTGAAGTACAGGATTATCCCGGAATTGTTGGATGAGAAATCCAAGGAAAGCCCCGGATCCAGGATAAATCTGGATATATGGAGTGCAGCCTGTTCTTCCGGACAGGAAGTCTACAGTATTGCTATTTCCCTGCTGGAAGTGCTGGATAATATAGACAAATACGAGATCAGCATACTGGGAACCGATATTTCCCAGGAGGCGCTTGCCAACGCGAGTTACGGCAAGTACAACAAATTGGAGATTGAAAGAGGGATGCCCCAATCCTATTTGCAGAAATATTTTCACAAGTCTGGAGACGGTTGGCGTATTAACGATCGAATACGGAGCATGGTCAAGTTTGAGAAATTGAATCTTATGGATTCCCATTATGGCCTGGGCAATTTTGACATTATATTTTGCCGCAATTTGGCTATTTATTTCTCACACACCGACAAGCGCAAGCTGTTTCAAAAATTGTCCCGGGTCTTGAAACCCCAGGGATATCTCATAGTCGGGGGTTCGGAGTCCTTGAGCGGGATTGCCCCGCAATTCGAGAGTAGGCATTACCTGCGGGGAATTTACTATCAGCTAAAGCCTGAACAAAGCAGGAGCGTGGACAGGCAAGTCGGTGAGCGCAGGCAAGAGGCCAAGCCAGAGCCGAAACACTGGAACCGGGATCCCGCAGGAACCGGACAGGCCTCCGGGAAACTTGCCCCGGAGGTGTTAAACAATAAAGCCCCCGGCGGAAACAGCGCTAAAAAAACTGCAACTGAGCACTCTTCCAGTATTGGGGAGTCCGCTAACCAACAGGAAGACTCCGGGCACAAAAGGCAGAAGGCGACTGAACCCGCGATCTCGAGCAGTTATAAGGAGAGATCGGCTAAATCCGGTAAATCCGGCAAGCAGGGCTTACTGTCCAATATCCAGCAACAAAGCAGACAGGATGAATCCTCTCGGGTTACAAAAAAGGATAAGCCGCAAAGCCAAAGCTCTCTGCTGGAAAGGTTGTCCAAGAACAAGCAGGGCAAAAAGTAGTGCTGCTGTTGCAGATACACTTCTGATCCTTTATTCGATCAATCCCAGTTCCCGAATCTCTTCTATCAGCGCAGAGCTGTCTATGGGTTTGGTGATGTAGGAATTCGTCCAGCCCTTGGAAAATGCCTCGTTCACATTTTGCAGGTCTGACAGGGCGGTGATCATGATTGCCTTGACCTCCTGGTCGTAGTTGAGGTTGCGTTCCCGTTCGATGTTCCGAATGCGTTGCAGTGCCTGTTGCCCGTCTATTATCGGCATCATGATGTCCATGCAGATCAGGCTGTAGGGTGCCGCTTCCTCCAGGGCCAATTTGAAGGCCTCCACAGCCTCTTCTCCGTTTACAGCTATGTCGCACTCTCCGTATTTGGAGAGTATCTTCTGCAGTACCTTGCGGCTGGTGAAATCGTCCTCTACTATTAAGATACGCATATAGCATTAACTCCTTTTACCGGATATTTATTAAATTCGAAGCACGAATATCGAAATTCGAAACAAGTCCGAATAGCAAATGTTTCAATGGTCCTTTGGACCCGGATTTTTGTTCATAAGATTGCGCATGATTTTCCATTATAAGTCAAAAATCCCAAAAAGACAATCAATATTGTTTGAAATTTGAATATCTAATCTGGAAGTGATTAGTGCAGAGAGAACTAGAGAATAGGGGGATTAGTGCAGAGAGAACTAGAGAATAGGGGGATTAGTGCAGAGAGAACTAGAGAATTAGAGAATTGGTTAAGAGGAGATAATAGGGGGATTAGTGCAGATCGAACATCGAACCTTCCCAGAATTTGGATATTCAAGTTTCGTATTTTTTGATCCGGCTGGTCAAGATTGCCCGAATTTCGGATTTCGAATTTCGGATTTCGGATTTCGAATTTCGAATTTCGGATTTCGGATTTCGAATTTCGAATTTCGGATTTCGGATTTCGAATTTCGGATTTCCCGGAAGATATTCCGGTCATGTTGACTGCCAAAATCGTTTATGCCTAGAATGCTTGAAACACTTATATAAATTATTCCGTAACCACAGGGAGAAAAAGATATGAATGCTGAACAGGAATGCTTGCAGGACAATAGGAAACGCAGCAGGGTGAGCATTAATCTGAGCGTGGTGGTCAGCTGTGCAAACAATCAAATCAGGACACAGACAAAGAACGTAAGCTTGAAAGGCCTGCTTTGTTTCCCTCACCCTTCCCTGCAGGAAGAGCAGATTTGCGATGTCACTATCTGGCTTTCCGAGGAGGTGGTTATAGAGGTGCAAGGTAAGGTTGTCCGGACTACCAAGGACGGTACTGCGATCGATTTTAGCAAAATGAGCGTGGAGAGTTTCTCGCACTTGTACAACCTGGTGAGATTGAATAGCCGTGATCCGGATAAGTTGGACCGGGAATTCCAATATCCGGCTTTTGTGGAGCAGGACCGGGAAAATTGAAACCTGGATGCGTAACGTTTGTTCAAATTTTGGAAATTTAAGCTTCATCAGATTTTTGCGTACTTTCAGTTCGTTATATGACTTTTCTCTTTTTTTTGGATTCCGGCCTTCGCCGGAATTACTTTGTTGTGAAAGCGACTATATATGTTCGATAACCCACTAGAATTTCGAATTTCTTATTTCTTATTTCTTATTTCTAATTTCGGATTTCGAATTTCTTATTTCGAATTTCTAATTCCTTATTTCTTATTTCGGATTTCGAATTTATTGCCCTTGCTCCTTTAGCAGCAGCCTTTCCATCTCCTCCGGAGGCAAGGGCTTGGAGAAGTGAAATCCCTGTCCATACTCGCACTCCAGACCCTGTAGGATCTCCAGCTGTTCCCTGGTCTCTATGCCTTCTGCAATGATCTGCAAGTTCAAATTGCTAGCCATGTTCGCGATCGCCTTGACCAGGATATAGTTGTTGTCTGCTTTTTGCATTGACCAGATAAAGGATCTGTCGATTTTGATATTGTCGATGGGAAATTTTTGCAGGTAGCTGAGCGAGGAATAGCCAGTCCCGAAATCGTCGATTGCCACCGTTACCCCGATCTCCCTGAAGGTGTTCAGGATTTGGACCGACTTTTCCAGATCCTGCATGATAACGGATTCTGTTATCTCCAGTTTCAGGTTTTGGGGGTCCAAGCCGTTGGAGTTCAGTTCCTGGAGCAGTATTTCAGCAAGGTCCTTTTGCTGGATTTGCAAAGGAGAAAGGTTGATGCTTGCCATGAGATCGGGCATGGAAAGCCTCTCTTGCCACTCCTTGAGTTGTTTGCAGGCATCTTGCAGGACCATTTTGCCGATTGGAATTATGAGATCGGTATCTTCTGCCAAAGGGATGAAGTCTCCCGGGGATACCATGCCCTTGTCCGGATGTTTCCAGCGGATCAGGCTTTCCACCCCAATTATCCTTTCTGTGGAAAGATCCAGAATCGGTTGATAGAAAAGCAGGAATTCCCGGTTTTCAAGTGCTTGCCTGAGGTCCTTTTCCATTTGAAACAATTGGAAGACCTTTTGGTGCATGGTGGGGTTAAAGGCCTTGATTGCATTCCTGCCTTCGGATTTGGCCTGCTGTACTGCGGTTTCCGCATCACCGACAATGTTGTTGGGTTCCTGGTAATTGTTGGATCCCATTACTATGCCCAGACTGCTGGATATGTAGATGCTGTGGTCATCTATCCAGATTTCCTGATTGACTTTTGTCCGGATTTGTTCCGCTAGCTTGGCGACCTCGAAATAATCCCCCACTTCCTCCAGCAGGATCACGAACTTGTCACCTGCGAACCTGGCCACGGTATTTCGATATCCCAGCATTTCATTCAAGAGTTCAGCCACCTTTTGGAGCAATTGATCCCCTGCCAGGTGCCCCAAGCTTTCGTTTATCATCTGGAAGCGGTCAATATCCAGGAATATAATTGCAAACATGAAGTCGGGATCTTGTTTTTGTCTGTCTATGGATTTTTTTATCCGGTTTAAAAGCAGGGTGCGATTGGCAAGCAAGGTCAGGGGGTCGTAGAACATCTGTTTTTCCAGTTCCGCTTCGTAGTTTCTTTGCTCCGTCATATCCAGAAGCGAGGCTACAATACGGTCGGTCCCGGATATTATATCCGCGCTGATCCACATGACCCTGTTTTCGTTGTCAGGAGTTAGAAAGCGGACCTCATAGGACTTGGGGGTGTTGGCAGGATCTTGGTACCGCATGTCTCGGTAATATTGCATTTTTTGTTTGTAGTCCGGATGCACGTATTCGTACCATTTCCTTTTGCCTTCTATTTCGGTTTTTGTCCTCTGGACCAGGGAAGCGAATGCGTTGTTGCACAGTCCGATGGTGTTGTCCGGCTCTATAATCAGGGTGGGATTGTGGGTGGTCTCGAAAATGGCGCGGTACAGGGATTCGGAATTGTTGAGGGCTTCGTACTTGTCTTGTAGCTCCTGGGTCCTCTCCTGGACAAGGTCTTCCAGTTCCCGGGAGTAGGTGCGCAACTTGTGCTTTTGTTTTTGCAGGGTTACATGGGTGCTTACCCTGGAAATAAGCTCCTCCGCCTGGAAGGGTTTGCTCACGTAGTCCACCCCTCCCGCCTGAAACCCGGTCTTCTTGGATTCAACGTCGTCCAGGGCGGAGAGGAAGATCACAGGAATATCACTGGTGGATTCCATTTGCTTGAGCTGCCTGCAGGTCTCGAAACCGTCCTGTTCCGGCATCATGATATCCAGGAGGATAAGGTCGGGTTGATTTTTTTGGGCTTTTTCCATAGCATCCTTCCATTCCGCGGATTCTATAATTTCTATATTATCCACCTTGCTAAGGTGCTTCCGGATAACTTTCCTGTTGTGTTCTTCGTCGTCCACTACCTGAATAGTAATAGCTTCAGTGCCGTCATTTTCAGGAGAATACATTCTCACTGCCTCCCAGTATTAGAGTCTGTATTGTTTAACACTCTGTGTTGCAATTTGATTCGCAGTTCAAGCCGGAATTTTTTCAGCCAATGGACTGTTTACAGTCCGGAGTCCAGTAATGCGTCTTGCGGCTGATAAATTGATTCACTCCGGGTGTTGGCATAGTTTTCACACCTAGTCCCTATTTTTTTGCCCATTTTTGGACCACTTCTTCAAATTCCTTCTTGACCAGCGGTTTGGCAATATAGTCGTTCATGCCCTGATCCAGGAACCTGTCCCTGTCACCTTCCATGGAATATGCTGTCAGGGCGATTATGGGGATATCCCTGTTGTGCTCCCCGCATTCACCTTCCCGTATTGCCCGGGTGGTTTGGACTCCATCCAGTTCCGGCATCTGTATATCCATGAGCACCAGGGCGAATTCTTTTTTATTCAGTTCTTGCAGTGCCTTGTTCCCGTTGTTTACCAAATGCACATTGCAGCCCTGTTCATGCAGAAAGGTGGATATTACCTTTTGGTTTATTGTATCGTCCTCTGCCACCAAAATATCGAGTCCCTTTTTGTGCCAGGTGGCTTCGCCAGTTGTCAGTTGTTCCTGCGGTTCGATCCCGGATTCCGGGAGTTTGAATACCAGGGTAAAGCTCACCAGGGTGCCTTGTTCCTTTTGGCTGGATATGGAGATATCGCCATCCATCATCTCCACCAGCCTGCGCACTATTCCCAGTCCCAGCCCGGTGCCGGCGTATTTCTTGGTGAATGAACTGTCCTCCTGGATAAAGGCCTCGAAGATGTTGTCCAGTTTTTCTTCCGGTATACCTATGCCAGTGTCCTCGACCTGGAATAAGATTTTGGCCCTGCCGTTCAGGGGGGCTAGAAAAGGCAGTCTGGGAGTGCCGTCATCTTGGGGCATTTGCAGTGCACAGATGTACAGGTTGACGCTACCGTCCCGGGTGAACTTGATCGCATTGCCCACGAGATTGAACAATATCTGCCGCAGCCTGCCGGGATCGCCCACTATCCAGGTGGGCACTTCCGGGTCTATAGTCTGTTGCAGGTAGACATTGTTCTTCCTGGCTTCCTGTCGCAACATGTTCAAGGAGTTTGCCACCTGGTTGTTCAAATCGAAATCCTCTTCCGCGAGTTCTATTTTGCCTGCCTCTATCTTGGAAAAACTCAAGATGTCCTCGATTATCCTCATCAGGTTCTGACAGGCATCCAGGGCGGTTTCCACGTTGTCCTGCATTTCGCTGTCCAGATCCTCGGCCTGCAGTACCTGCAGCATTCCCCAGATACCGTTTAAGGGGGTGCGGATCTCGTGTGACATATTGGCAAGGAATTCGCTCTTTGCCTGGTTGGCAACTTCCGCCTGCTCCTTGATCTGCACCAGGTCCTCCTCGGACCAGGTCCTTTTCAGGCGCGCGTTGAGTATGGGGGCTATATAATTGGCTATTTCCTGCAGTGTGTCCTTGTCCTCCCGGGTATAGTCCTCTGGCTTGTCCGCGAGTGCAATCTGTCCGACCAGCCTGTCCTTGAAAACAATGGGTACAATCAAGGCCCTTTGCAGCTGCACGTGTCCCTGCGGCAGACTCAGTGAATCGTTTCCAATAATGGGCCGCTTCTGCAAAAGCGACTCTCCCCACAAACCTCCCCAATTCTTTCTGGGAAACACGATGTCATTGTCTTGCATCCGGCACTCCTCGTTCCATATTTCCCTGGTCAGGGTGGGAATGACCAGGTCCCCGTCCCTGTGGATATAACCGAGGAAGCCGAATTTACTGTTAAAGTGCTTCAGGATTATGTCCAGGACTGTAGTGAATATGTCCTGTCCGGAAACCGAGAGGAATACTTCCGCAATCCTTTTTTGAAGTTGCAGGTGCTGTTCAGTCTTTTTCCTTTCCGTAAGCTCCCTGCAGACATGGACCGAGCCGTAGAATTCCCCGGCGGAATCGAATACCGGGGAGGTGGTGATCATGAAATAGCCGTCCAGGAATTTTTCAAAAGCCTCTACTGTATGTTCCTGATGATCCTGCATGGTTTGTGCATGCGGGCAAAAGTCCGGAGGTTGCCCGGTATTGTGAAAAGCCTGGTAGCAAAGAGTGCCGGAAATATCCTCGGGAGCCAGGTTGAGACGTTCCCTTGTGGCGCGGTTGGCATGGATGATCCGGTGCTTGGAATCTATCAGGCAGATCATGTCCGGGACAGCCTCAAAGGTCAGTTCCCATGTGGATTCGGCCAGGTGCAGGGCCTCTTCCTTTTCCCGGCGTTTATTTTCCTGTTCAATGCTGTGCAAGGCAAACGCGATGTCAACTGCCAGTTCCCGGAAAAGGTCCTTCTCCTCCTGGTAGGTATCACTGAAAAAAGGTACGCTTACAGAAAGTATCCCGAAGATTTTGCCTTCATGTTCCAGCCGTATGCTCATGGCCTTTTCCCTTTCACTGCTTTGCCAAGCCAGGGGGCAGTCGGAACAATAAAGTGAAGTGTCCTCTATTACCACGACATGAGCAGATTCTTTGGTTTGCCGGATGCATTCCGGAACAGCACCGCTTTGCACATATTCCCTGAAATGGGCAAAATCATTGTCCAGGCCGCATTGGGCACAGTTATCAGGATTCATGTCCCGGTCCAGGAGGAGTATCCAGGCGCTCAAATAACCCCGGTTTTCCACCAGGAGTTCGCAAGTCCTGTTTATGAGTTTGTCAGGGTCTTTTTCCGAGGCGAGCAGTTGATTTACATTGCGAATGGATTTAAGGATTTCCACGTAATGTTGGGAACGCTGCTCCTGTTCTTTCTTTTCTTGCATCACAAGCTGGCCGAACAGTCCCAAAAGCAGTAACAGGACTGAGGCCAGATTGCGCATCCAGATCTCCTGCCAGCTTATGATAAAGGATGTATCCAAAACCCAGACCCCGTACAGGCCGTCCAGGACCCAGTACCCAAGTGCGGCAATTATCCCTGATAGCAGCATTGGCCGGGTGTGCAAAAAATTGATTGTGCTTTTCTGGAAGGGGTCTAAAGGCTGCGGCATATATACAAGTTCCTCCTTTATAAGCTATACCACTGGATACTAACATAGTCTATTCCAGATTCCAACTCTGTTTTTCAATCTTGACAGGCAACGGTTTTCAATATATTTTTTTGACAATAGGCATAAGCTTAATTCGTTCTTTGACAATATTATCGGAGACCACGTGAATATCTGGCACAGGAGCTAAAGATGTTGAGATAAGTGTCCTGCCCCCATATATGTGTGGGGGCAGGACAAGGCCAAACCATGGGTAACCATGGGGCGGAAAGCCACGGGTCCAGCCCATTATCATGGGCGGGACAGCCGGGTTGCCCTCCTGTAGGCCAAACCAGGGGAAACCTTGGGGCGGAAAGCCACGGGCCCACCCCCGTCTGTATTGGATAGGCGGGACGGGCAGCCGGGTTGCCTGCAGCTAAAACCACAGCAAAAAGCAGCCAAACCATGGGCGACCATGG
>CAJXKR010000064.1 GCA_913055815.1 uncultured Desulfohalobiaceae bacterium
TCTTTAACCCCCATGCCCGATTGGGTACAACAAAAAAAAGAAAGATCTCTTAATTATTAGCACTACAGACCCAAGTTGTCTCAGAAATTCAATATAAAAATTTCGCAGTAGTGTTAGGATTTCAACCTTATTCTTACCGTTGCTTAACCACGTAATCACATAACCACATCCTTGGTGTGTAAGCAAAAATATTTATCTTGGGAAAACCAACACTTGTTATTTCATGGACAAGCTTCAAATATGTAAACATTGTTTTGTAATATGATTCAACCATGATTAATAAATGAAACAGTGTATTTTAAAAGTTTAACATACTGTTTTTTATTAATTTTTATCAGCTTAAAACATTATGCACATTTAGTTGAAAAAAAGCTTGACCCGCTTACTTCTCTTTGCTAGCTAAAGAATTCAACGAGTTGGGTCGCTTTGTGAAATTTGTAACAATTTTTCGCTCTTTGGAGCCGTAAACATAAATAGAGCCTGACCGAAATAGCAAGTTTTCAAATCTAAAATTAGATTTTTTTGCGTTTGACAAGTAAATCAAGAAATTATGAGGAGGAGTCTCTTAATACCTCGACGAATAATTTTGAAGATTGATGTAGTCAAACGTAAAAAGGGCAATTTCCTGATGAAAACTAAATAAACAGTCTTTGCCTGCTAACTAGGAAGGTGGACTTATGATCGTGGAATATATTCCAATTATCTATTTGATTGTAGTAGGGCTGGTTTTTGGGGCTATAACAGTAATTCTGTCTGCCCTGATAGGTCCCAGGAAGGACAACCAGGAAAAGCAAGCACCATACGAGTGCGGACTTCCAAGTGAAGGTATTCACTATTTGCAGACACCTGTCAAATACTACATTGTAGCTTTGCTCTTTCTCATCTTCGATCTGGAGTGCGTGTTTCTCTATCCTTGGGCTGTACATTTCGATGAACTGGGGATTTTTGGCTTTGTGGCCATGTTGTTGTTTATTGTAATTCTACTGGTCAGCTACGTGTATGACTGGAAGAAGGGAGCTTTGGAATGGGAATAGAGAGTAAGTTGCAGGGAGACAACATCATAGTCAGTAGTGTTGACACTATCGTGGACTGGGCAAGGAAAAATTCCTTGTGGCCATGTACATTCGGTTTGGCCTGCTGTGCATTGGAGATGATGGCCACTAATATGCCCCATTACGACATGTCCAGGTTTGGTGCTGAAGTGTTCCGGCCCTCTCCCAGGCAAGCGGATCTGCTCATTGTAGCGGGTACGGTTACCTATAAGATGGCCCCGCAAGTCAAGAGGGTTTATGAACAAATGACAGAACCCAAATGGGTTATTGCCATGGGGGCATGTTCAAGTTCAGGAGGCCAGTTCAACAGTTATGCCGTTCTGCAGGGAATCGACAGGCTCTTGCCTGTAGATGTTTATGTTCCCGGGTGTCCACCCAGGATGGAGACACTTCTGGCGAGCTTGATGAAGCTTCAGGACAGGATCAAGACGGAAAAGCTCGAGGACAGGGTATAGGTTATCAGGTAAAGACAACAAGGAGCCGTAATGGAAAGAGAAGATATATCAGGCAGAATCAAAAAGATATTTCCTACCCTGGAAATCGCTGAAAAAAAGACTTTTGGACAACTGCATGTATATCCGGACTTGGAATTGGAGAATTTGTCCGAATTTATGAGATTTTTACAAGAAGATTCCCAACTTTCCTACAAAATTTTGACCGATATTACCGCTGTGGATTTGAACGTAATATCCCCGCGTTTTGAACTGATATATCTCCTGTATTCAGTGGAGTTGAATCATAGATTATACGTACATATCAAAGTGCAAAGCAACGAATCTGTTCCTTCCATGGTCGATATTTGGGCTTCTGCCAATTGGGCGGAGAGAGAGGTCTACGATCTTATGGGCATTCAATTCAAAGGACATCCGGATCTGAGAAGGATTTTGACTTGGGATAATTTTGACGGACATCCCTTGAGAAAGGATTTTCCCCTAGGAGGGTGGCAATCTCCGGATGAGTTCGATCCGGATTCTGTCCGGGTGGATTCCGCTTTTTCAGGAAGTGGAAGTGACGAATAATGGCTGCACTGAGTTGATACAGAACTGGAGTAACCATGACTAAAGACAGCACCATGATCTTGAATGTAGGGCCGCATCACCCGGCTACGCACGGAGTACTACGGGTGGAGGTGGAGTTGGAAGGCGAGACCATACTCAGGGCAAAGCCCCATGTGGGATATCTGCATCGGGGATTTGAAAAGTTGGCAGAAAGCAGGACTGCCTACCAAAACATCCCTTTGACAGACAGGCTGGATTATTCCGCTGCTTCCCTGAACAATCTGGGATACTGCCTGGCAGTGGAAAACCTCATGGGTATTGAAGTCCCCAAGAGAGCCCAATACATTCGAGTAATCATGGGAGAACTCGCTAGGATCATGGGACATCAACTCTGGCTGGGTACTCATGCTCTGGACCTTGGTGCGATGACACCCATCTTCTACACTTTCGCAGACAGGGAATTGGCAATGCAACTTACCGAAGAGCTTTCCGGATACCGGCTCACTCCTAGCTTTCTTCGTATCGGGGGGGTCTCTGCGGATATAGGTGCGGGGTTTTTGACTCAGCTCCGGGAATACTTGGATCACATGAAAAAAGCCTTGGATACATATCACAAGCTTTTGACAGACAATATCATCTGGAAGAGACGTACCAAGGATGTAGGTGTGATCACGGATCAGGAGGCCCTGAACTATGGAATGACCGGCCCCTGTCTCAGGGCGACTGGTGTGGCCTACGATATACGCAAGCAGGAGCCCTATTCCAGCTATTCGGATTTCGATTTTCAGGTACCGGTGGGAGAAAAAGGTGATGCTTACGACCGGTATCTGGTGCGCATGGAGGAGTTCAATCAGTCACTGCGTATTATTGAACAGGCCATGGAAAATCTGCCTAGGGGGTCGATCATGTCTGATGATCCCAGGATCTCTATCCAGGATTTGCAATCGGTACAGAGTTGTGCAGATGCCTTGATTCGGCGCTTCAAGATCGGCAGCAATGGATTCGAGCTTCCGTGCGGTGAGTTTTATCAGGCAGTAGAGGGAGCCAAGGGAGAATTGGGATTCTATTTGGTTGGAGACGGGGGCACTCGCCCCTATCGACTCAAAATGCGTTCTCCCTGTTATTACTTGGTTAGTGCTTTGCCCCGCCTATTGGAGGGGCATATGATAGCAGATGCTATAACTATTATTGGCAGCATCGATATAATACTGGGCGAAGTGGATCGATAGGCTAGGAGAAAGCGTAATATGGAAAACAATATCGTGTTCTCTAATTGGGGAGTATGGGAAGAAACTCCGGTGCATACGGATTCGGAACAATTTCCCGTCAAGCTGAAGAATGATGGCGACGGTGAAATAAGGGCCTTTATGGGCTGGGACGGAATTGTAATCCTGGATGAGAATGTGAGTATCGTGGACATGTGCAGGGCCTATATGGATAAATCCAGGCAGCAGTCCTGTGGCCAGTGCTTTCCATGCCGCCTGGGTACTGAAGAGATGGCTCAGATACTGGAGCGGATTTGTTCCGGCCAGGGGGACTTATCCGATCTGGAACAGCTGGAATTTTTGGCCCGATTGGTCAAGGATACCGCCAAATGCGGTATAGGTGAAACCACTCCCCGACCTTTGTTGGATGCCCTGCAGCATTTTCGCGGGGAATTCGAGGATGCGATCAGGGAACAGAAGGAAATACCGCGGGATAATTACGCATTTCGGGTTACCGCTCCCTGCATGGAAGCTTGCCCTTCTCATCTGGATATACCTGATTATGTGGAGAAGATCAGTAAGGGAGAATACAAGGAATCCTTGAAGGTGATCCGGGAGGGGTGTCCATTGCCCGGTACCGTGGGAAGGGTGTGTGTCAGGCCCTGCGAGTCCAATTGTAGACGCAACCGTTTGGACGAGGGTTTGCAAATCAGGGCGTTGAAAAGGTTTGTGGCGGATTTTGAGAATCAGTCTGACGTGGAACCCCTGTACCCAACAATAGGCAAGAGACCTGCGGAAGGGAAAAAGGGAAGGGATATAGCAGTGATCGGTGCCGGGCCAGCAGGACTGTCCTGCGCTTTTTATCTGGCACTGGCCGGCCACAGGCCGGTTATTTACGAAGCCCTTGCCGAACCCGGTGGTATGGCTGCCGTGGGAATTCCGGATTATCGCCTGCCCAGGCACATACTTAGACAAGAGGTGGAATTCATCCAGAGGCTGGGTGTAGAGATACACTATAACACCAGGATAGGGGAGGATATAAGCATCCGGGACCTGGAGAAGAAGGGTTTCAGTTCCATATTTCTGGGAGTGGGTGCGCCCAAGTCCGCCAGCATGCGTTGCGAGGGAGAAGATCAGGGATATGAAGGATTTATGACCGGTGTGGAATACTTGCACAGGTTGGCCAATGGAGAAACTCCCTTGAAGGGTAAAAAGATTGCAGTGGTTGGCGGCGGAAACGTGGCCATGGATTGCGTGCGTTCATCTATGCGTTTGGGCTTTGAAGAAGTCAATCTTGTGTACCGTAGAACAGAAGAGGAGATGCCTGCAGATCAGGAAGAAATAGATGAAGCCAAGGAAGAAGGGGTGGTTTTTAACTATTTGCTCCAGCCCGTTAGGATTGTTGCTGAAAACGGTAAGGTCACCGGGCTGGAATGCCTGCGTATGGAGCTGGGAGAGCCGGATGATTCTGGCCGGCGGAAGCCTTCTCCTGTAGAAGGTTCCAACTTTGTATTGGAATGTGATGCCGTGATTCCGGCAATCGGACAAACTTGCGAAGTGGATTGCCTGCTCCCGGAGGATAATGAGACTTTGGAACTCACCAGGTGGAAAAGCTTGGTAGTGGACGAGATCAGCTTTCAAAGCGGAGAGGACTATGTTTTTGGAGGAGGGGATTGCATAACCGGTCCTGCTACCCTTATTGAGGCACTTGCAGCAGGTAAGAAGGGGGCAAAGTACATAGACAAGTATCTGGATAAAGGTCAATGCCAGGCAGATACTGACGATTTGATGGAAAATTTTTTTAGTAGCCTGCAACCGTTCAATCCCGATGAAAAATTGCCTTACCAGGGAATGACCGAGAGTGCGGAACCACCCTGCATGGAGCCTGAAGACAGAATAAAGGGTTTCCAGGAAGCTGTTTCCGGATTAAGTGAAGCCGAGGCTTTATCGGAAGCATCGCGCTGTTTGCGGTGTTACCGGATAGGAATGGCACTGTTTTGAATCTTTGAAGTTAGTGTGGAACCAATTTCTGCAAGGACAGCAAATATGGATACCAGTCTGAAAATAAATGGTCGGGAATACAGTTTCGAGCCGGGACAAACCATCCTGGACGTGGCAACTGCAAATAAAATATTTATTCCTACACTGTGTTATTTGGAAAGGGCAAGACCAATAGGCTCTTGCAGGATCTGCGTAGTTGAACTAAGCGGGGTAGAGACCTTGTTGCCAGCCTGCAGTACTCCTGCCAATGCAGGCATGGATATTTGGACGGAAAGTGAACGCGTGGTTCAGACACGAAGGCAGATCTTGAGAATGCTCCTTGACTGTGGTTATCACGATTGCCCTGTTTGCGACAAGGCAGGAGAATGCCCGCTACAGGACCTTGTCTATAAGTATCAAATAGAAGGAATATCGAACGAATCCTGCTCAGGCTCAGAGGAACCGGAATTCTCCACTCCGTTGATCCGCTATCATCCGGAACGCTGTATTTTATGCCACCGTTGTGTGGCCGCTTGCAGGGAAATTAGAGGTATCGGTGCCATTGACGCCCAAAGTCATCGCTTTGGATTGATATTTCCCAATGATCCGGGCATCTGCGAATCCTGCGGCGAATGCCTGTCTGTATGCCCCACGGGTGCCCTGACCGAAAATTTGAGTCCATACAAGGGTCGTCCTTGGCTTTCCGAGAGAACCAAGACCACTTGCCAATTCTGTTCCTGCGGTTGCCAGATGGATCTTAACGTACTCAAGAACCGGGTGGTCGGTGTGGACAGCAGTGGCAATGAAGAGGTGAACAGGGGGAGTCTTTGTGTACGGGGCCGTTTTGGTTACGGATTTATCGGCAGTGATGAACGCCTGACCAAGCCTTTGATAAGGGAGAACGGCAAATTCAGGGAGACAAGCTGGGATGAAGCTCTGGATCGTGTAGCGGAGGGATTTCAGAGTTTAAAAGCTGAATATGGTCCAGATAGCATTGCAGGGATAATTTCCACCCGCTGCACCAACGAAGAAGGTTATCTGTTTCAAAAATTCATCAGGGGGGCTGTGGGTACGAATAATTTGGATCATAGCGATCATCTGCAAATTAATTCCACAGTGGACGGTTTGGATGATGTTCTCGGAGTTCCGGCAATGACAAATCCGATTGCTGATGTGTTGAACTCGCAGGTCATCCTTGTAACCGGTACGGATATAGAAGTTAGCAACCCTATTTTTTCTTGGTATATAACCCAGGCAGTGCGTTCCCACGGTGCGTGTCTAATATTAGTGGATCCCAGGAAAACGCGCTTGACCCGTTATGCCAGTCTATGGCTGAGGCCCAGGTCCGGTACAGATATTGCTTGGATCAACGGACTTATGCACATAATTTTGAACCAGGGCTGGCAGGCAGATGATTATATAAATTCCCGGACCGAAGGCTTTGACGAGTTGCGGGAATTTTTAAGGCAGTACGATCCGGAGTATGTATCTTCTATTACCGGTATCCCGACTGAGGATCTCTATACTGCTGCCAGCTACTACGGACAGTTTCACCCGGGATCGATTTTTTACTCCCACGGTGTGTGCCAGCACGGCAGCGGCCCGGATATTGTCAAGGCACTAACAAGCTTATCCATGCTCCGGGGTAACATTGGTATACAGGGTGGAGGTGTGAATCCTGTACGCGGGCAGTGCAATGTACAGGGCATTTCTGATATCGGTTGTCTGCCTGATCTTTTGAGTGACTACCGTTCTCTGGCAGATTCCGAAGTACGAAGGGATATTGCCGAATCCTGGGGATTGAGTGATCTACCCCAAAATCCGGGTATGTCTTCCAGAAATATGATTTCCGGAATACAGTCCGGCAATATCAAGGGCATGTACTTGATGCAGGCCAATCCTTCACAATTCGATCTATACGGATGCAATACCCTGGACTATTTCAAGAATCTGGAGTTCTTGGTAGTGCAGGACATATTCCTGAGTGAGACAGCCAAAATGGCCCATGTAGTACTGCCTGGGGCAAGTTTTGCAGAAAAAGAGGGAACGTTTACCAATGCCGAGCGCAGGGTGCAGAGGCTTAGAAGAGCGGTAACACCACCCGGAGAAGCCAGGGATGATAGCTGGATCCTGAACAGTTTGTCCTCAAGAATAAATGCATCTATTGCCAAAGAGTTGGCTCCCGGAAAAATTATGCGGGAGATCGGTCAGGTTACTCCCAGTTATCAGGGTATAACTTACGAGAGACTGCAAAAAGGGAGTCTGACTTGGCCCTGCACCGGTAAAGATCATCCCGGAACTCCGATACTTCACAAGGATGGTTTTGTCAGGGGCAAAGGCAAGTTCACTCCGGTACAGCACAATGATCCGGCGGAATTGACTGATAACGATTATCCGTTCTTGCTGAGTACCGGCAATCAAAGGAAGTCTGCGCTTCGGGGTGCTGCTGCTGCAGGTGTCGAGATTAGTGGAAGAAAAACTGCATCTCAGGGATTAGTTGAGATAAACCATGATGATGCCGCCAGGATAGGAATTTCCGAAAATGAAACGATTCGCCTGACATCCAGAATGGGGAGCTTGTCCATTCGTGCTAGGGTC
Organism: uncultured Desulfohalobiaceae bacterium; assembly: GCA_913055815.1. Classification (GTDB taxonomy): domain Bacteria; phylum Desulfobacterota; class Desulfovibrionia; order Desulfovibrionales; family Desulfothermaceae; genus CAJXKR01. Next base: position 7,834 of record CAJXKR010000064.1, read on the forward strand.
TGCGATCGGCCCAGGCCGGGTATGCTTTTTCTGATGGCTGGAAACAGTCAAGTACCAGTCTATCTGCTCACAGGTTCCTTTGTAGAGGGTGAAAACCGTAGTGCGCCAGAATTGAAAATTTGTGCGGTACAGATTCATAAATCTCCCTAAGGAGTGGTTAAATGTTTGAAATCCTATTTATAACCATGATCAAGACCTTTGTAGTGGTAGGCGTGTGTATGCTGATAGTTGCTTACTTAACCCTTGCTGAACGCAGGCTTTTAGGTTTCTTTCAACTGCGTTTGGGACCTAACCGGGTGGGCTACAAAGGGATATTGCAGCCTATCGCAGACGGGGCCAAACTGTTCCTCAAGGAAGATATTGTACCGCAGAATACTGTGAAAGCGGTGTTTATCCTGGCTCCTATTATAAGTATCGCCGCTCCCATGAGTCTCTTGGTGGTTATTCCGTTCGGGGATGCTGTACAGATAATGGGTAGGGAGATAACCCTTTATTTAGCCAATCCCAATGCTGGCATCCTTTATGTCCTGGCAATATCCAGTCTGGGTGCCTACGCCAGCATGCTAGGGGGGTGGTCCTCGGGAAACAAGTACGGTTATACCGGAGGTCTTCGCAGTACAGCCATGATAATAAGCTACGAGTTGTCCATGGCATTTGCGGTAATAAGCGTTATCATGATTGTCAATTCCCTGAGCTTGGTGGAAATAGTCAGGGGGCAAGCCGAAATATGGAATATTCTTCGCGCCCCGGTAGCTTTTCTGATCTTTCTGATCAGCGGATTGGCTGAACTGAATCGGCCTCCGTTCGATATGCCAGAGGCGGAAGAGGAGCTTTGTACCGGCTTTAACGTGGAATATAGCAGCATGAAATTTGCCTTGTTCTTCTTTGGCGAATATACCCATTTATTTGTTTTCGGATGCCTGGTTACCACGCTTTTTCTGGGTGGTTGGCACGGTCCGTTGCTACCAGGGGTGCTCTGGTTCTTTATCAAGACTTTTGCAGTAATCTTTTTCTGTATCTGGGTAAGGGCTACTTTTCCCAGATTGAGATATGATCAGGTTATGAAGCTAGAGTGGAAGTTTTTGTTACCCTTGGCTATTTTGAATGTCCTGGCTACGGGATTGGTGCTCCTTGTAATTTAGTATGAAGGGAGTGATTGCGTGGTTATATGTTTACGTAAGAATAAGAATTTTTCTCGCTGCTTCGTAGGCGAGATTGCCCATGTTTCGTTGTGCTCGCCCAGGGCATGATAGTTGAGGTGAAAATAAACTGGGCCTGTTAAATAAGATAGCTTGCGGAGGCAGGAATAATATGCGTGAAGACGAAATCGTTCGGGTCAAGGAAAAGTGGAATGATAAGGATAGATACATTGCTCCGCTGCTTACGGGGCTGCAATCCACATTGAAGAATTTTTTCAGCAAGAACCTCACAGTCGAATATCCGGATGAGCGCAGGGAGGTAAGCGACAGTTGGCGGGGTCTGCACGAGCTGGTCAGGGATGGGAATGACAATCTTTTATGTGTGGGTTGCGGGCTTTGCGCTTCTATATGTCCTGCAGAAGCGATAAGCCTTGTGCCGTACGAGGATGAGGAAGGCAACCGCTATCCGGAAGAATTTGTGATAGACGAATTGCGCTGCATTTTTTGCGGTTTCTGTCAGGAAATCTGCCCCAGGGGTGCATTGCGGATGTCCAAGGTTTACGATTTCGTGGATTATGAACGCAAGGATTTTCTGTTTGACCTGGAAAAACTCAGAGATCCCCAGCGGTTTCAATACAGGGAAAATAAAACCAAGCTTCGTAAACTTCTTGGATAGAATTTTTGGGGACTGGATAATACTACTGCGAAAGTTTTATATTAAGCTTCCCAGATAACGTGTGTCTATAACAATGCTTAAAGTTTCGCTTTAGAGATAATTATTGGTGTTTTAATTCGAGCTGGCATGTAATTGCTTAAATCTATATTCACGGCAAATGCTTTAAAGTTGTTCGGGAGAACGGATTATGATTGAATCTGTTTTTGTAGTTGTCTGCATGATGTTGGCAATAGTAAGCGCTTTATGGGTGATTTTTTCCAGAAATACCATTTACAGCGCCTTGTGGATGATCGGTTTTTGCCTGGTTATCGCGGTATTGTTCTTGCTCCTTAGATTGGAATTTATCGCCCTGCTGCAGATAGTGGTGTATGCCGGGGCTATCATGATGTTTATAATCTATGCGGTAATGATGCTGAATTTGCGTATGGAAGAGAGAATAAGCAGGATATTGAAGACAAAATTGTCAGGAATTGCCCTGTTAATAGTTTTCCTGTTTTCCATGGCACCCTTGATTACCACCACATTGGACTTGGAGGGTACACAGGGTGAGTTTACCCTGGATATTTTGCAAAATGGTGATGGTGTGCGTTTCTTGGCAGTAAACATGTTTTCGGATTATCTTATAACCTTCGAGTTGGTTGCGGTTTTGCTGACTGCTGGCATTGTGGGAGCGGTTGCTCTGACAAAGAAGTAGTAAATAGTGATTGGAGGTAAACTCATCCATCTACTTCGTCGCTGCAAGATTTTGAAATCCTCATGTATTAATTTAATATACACTGCGGATTCAAAATCTTTTGCTCCTTGTATATGGGCAAGTTTACCTCCAATCAAGGTTTTCAGTTTGTTCAGCAAATACTGACAATCAACTTAAAACTTACAACATATAACTAATAACAGATATCTAATAACAAATCTCGAAGGTACTGGATAACCATTTCTGTACCCGGAAGATAGGAGGATATGCATGGAATTGTACACTCTCTTTATCTGGCTGGCAGTGTTGCTTTTCTGTATTGGAGGGGCCGGGGCAATTTTCAGGAAAAACGCAATCGTGATCTTCCTGTGTATCGAGATTATGCTAAGCGGTGTCAATCTCCTGTTTTTGACCTTTACAAGGATCAATCAGAGTGTGGAAGGAGTTTTTATTGTCATGTGCGTTATGGCTGTAGCCGCAGCTGAAGCTGCGGTGGGTTTGGCCATCTTCGTTCTCATGTACAAAAAGAGCGGTACAATTAACGTGGAAAAATTCAACCTGCTTAAAAGGTAATTTAGGGGAGAATCATGTTTGACAGTATTTGGCTCATTCCTTTTTGTCCATTGGTCGGTGTATTGATTAACGGCATTCTGGGCAGAAAGCTGGAAGACATAAACAAGAGTATTGTCCACTGGATCGCCTGTATATCTGTGGGCTTGGCCTTTCTCTTTACAGTAATGACCTTTTTTCAGCTCCTGAACTTGCCAGCCTCGGAGCGACTCGTGGAATATACCTGGTTCGAATGGATAAAATCCGGCTCGTTCACCGCTCAAGTCGCTTATCAGATCGATCCCCTCTCCATGGTCATGTGCCTTTTTGTCACCGGAGTAGGTTTTTTCATACATATCTATTCCATAGGTTACATGCTCCATAGTGAAGGCCGCTACTACCGCTATTTTACCTATCTGAATCTTTTTATGTTCGCCATGATCAATCTGGTACTGGCCAACAACTTCCTGCTCATGTTTTTGGGGTGGGAAGGTGTAGGCATGTGTTCCTATCTGCTCATAGGGTTCTGGTTCAGTGATGTTGATAACGCCAAGGCAGGAAAAAAGGCATTTATAACCAACCGGGTGGGAGATTTCGCCTTCCTGGTGGGATTGTTTGTACTGCTATTGCAACTCGGTGAACACGGTCTATGGTCCCTGAACTATACAGAGGTCTTTGCTCAGGTCCATGTCCTGTCTCCGGAAGTGGTCACAGCGGTTTGTCTGCTGTTTTTTATCGGATGTACCGCCAAGTCAGCCCAAATCCCTCTCTATGTATGGCTTCCAGATGCCATGGCAGGACCGACTCCTGTCAGTGCCCTTATTCACGCTGCTACTATGGTGACCTCGGGCATATACTTAATAGCCAGATGCAGCCCGCTTTTTTCGATGTCTCCGTTTGCCTTGGAAGTTGTGGCTGTAATCGGAGCTTTGACCGCATTTCTGGCTGCTACTATTGCACTGACCCAGAACGATATCAAGCGGGTGTTGGCTTATTCCACTGTAAGTCAACTGGGTTACATGTTTCTGGGACTTGGAGTGGGAGCTTTTGGTGCTGGGATATTCCATGTGGTAACCCACTCCTTTTTCAAGGCCCTGCTCTTTCTGGGAGCGGGAAGTGTGATGCACGCCATGTCGGATAAGCTGGACATGCGGATTATGGGTGGATTGCGGAGTAAAATGCCGGTTACCTTTATAACCATGCTTCTGGCAACCCTCGCTATTGCCGGTTTCCCGGGTTTTTCCGGATTCTTCAGCAAGGACGAGATCCTCTGGAAGACTTTCAGCAGCGGACATATCACCCTCTGGCTCATTGGAGTCCTGACTGCTGGTATGACAGCCCTGTATATGTTCAGGCTGATATTCATGACCTTTTTTAATGAGAACCGGGCTCCGGAAGAGATAAGAAAACATATCCACGAATCACCGCTTTCAATGACAGTACCCATGGTGATTTTGGCATTTTTGTCGGTTGTGGGAGGATATATAGGCGTGCCCAAGGCCCTGGGCGGCTCCAATATAATAGAGCATTTTCTAAAGCCCGCTTTCTCCAGTGGTTCAAGCCAAGAGGCTGCAGCCCATTCCGCGCATCATTCCTTTGCAGTGGAATATGCAGTGAT
>CAJXKR010000065.1 GCA_913055815.1 uncultured Desulfohalobiaceae bacterium
TGTTTTTCTAGATTCCGGCCTTCGCCGGAATGACATTAGTGTAAAAGCGACAAATTATGTGTGACAAAGCACTAGTATGATGCCAGATATAATTAAAAGCGCATCTGAATATAATTGTTTGATTTGTTTTATATCTTTAATAACGAGGAAAACATGTTCTATTTTGGTGCAAAAACCTGTTGAAAAAAATATATAGAGTTATTAATATTATTTTATATACAAGTTCAGAATTTTCTACAGATATCCAATTAATTTTGGTCTAAACCCCAAATTGACAAACAGGCCAACATGTTATAATTAAAATTGCTTTATATAAAACAACCTTGGATCCGGTGTTTGCAATCAACGCACACCAAAATATCTCGGGCAATTTTCATACCCAGCATTCGTTTACTACTTTACAAACTTGCCTAAATACTTAAATTATCATGATGTATTCTGATTGTAAAAATTTTATCACAAACCAACAAACTTTATTAAAAGAAGATTTTTATGACAGACCAAGAAAAGAATTATACCCAAGAACCTGCTCACGATGAAGACAGCTTACAATCCGATGAGGAGAACATTTCCGAAGAGGAGGATGTTTCCAATAATGAATTATCCGACATGAACCAGGAAAAAGCTAGCAATCTACCCTCTTCCATGTCCCTGCCCCTGCCGGCCGGAGATAACAAAGTTGCTCCGCAGGATGCATTGAACTACTATTTAAGGGAAATTAACAAATTCCCTCCGTTAAAGGAAAATGAAGAATTCGAATTGGCTCAAAGGATAAGGGAAAACGAAGACAAGGATGCAGCTTTACGTCTTATCACTTCGCATTTGCGTTTAGTGGTCAAAATTGCTATGGATTTTCAAAAGAAATGGATGAACAATGTACTGGAACTTATCCAGGAAGGAAATATCGGCCTTATGAAAGCAGTACAAAAATTCAATCCAGACAGGGGAATAAAATTTTCATACTATGCAGCGTTCTGGATCAAGGCCTACATACTGAAATTTATAATGGATAATTGGCGGATGGTTAAAATCGGGACCACTCAATCCCAAAGAAAATTATTTTACAATCTGGGCAAAGAAAGGCAACGCCTGGAAAATCTGGGTTTCGACCCCAACGCGGAAACCCTTTCCAAGAATCTTGACGTCACAGAAGAAGAAATCGTGGAAATGAGTCAAAGAATGGGACAACACGATGTCTCTTTGGATATCCCTTATGGTGAGGACAGTTCCACCACAAAACTGGATATGCTGCCTGCACTGGAACAAAGTGTGGAAAACAAGTTGGCCCGCGAGGAAGTATCCGAGAACCTGCAGAAACATTTAAAAACAATAATTCCCCAGTTAAACGAAAAGGAAAAAGAAATTCTGAATAAAAGGCTCCTTGAATCTTCTCCGGTAACTTTGAGAGATATTGGAGATAAATACGGCATAACCCGAGAAAGGGTTAGACAAATTGAATCCAGGCTGTTAGAAAAACTGAGAAAACATTTATCACAGGAAATTAAGGACTTTTCTTCCGACTGGATAACCTATGAATGATGTATTAGATAAACTCAAGAACGAAGTAAAAGAATTCAGTACAAAAAACAGACCTAGTTTTTACGACTACTTCGCACCGGAACTATCCTATTCCAAGGAAACTTTTTTTGATCATCCCTTGATATTAAGATGTTCCGAAGATGTGATTCCTTTCCTGTACGACGAATTCGGACACGGCATAGAACATTCCAAGAACGTAGCTATTGAATCCGGGGCAATAATACTCGCTGAACTGTATCAAACAAATTTGAAATTGGGGAGACATTTGGTCGTCCTTGCTCAACTGGCCGGTCTTCTTCACGACATTTGCAGAATGGAGGAAGACCATGCTGTTCAAGGAGCAAACTTGAGTTTTACAATCCTAAAGGATTTTCCTCTCTCGGACACCGACAAACAAATGATCAGCTTCGCAATTGAAAATCACGAGGCCTTTAAAAATGATATCCCTGCCCCGGACTACAATTTTGAACTCTTGAGCGGAGCCCTATACGACGCGGACAAATTCCGTTGGGGGCCTGACAATTTCGTAACAACATTATGGGAAATATGCGATTATCAAGATTGGTCAATGCAAATGATTTTGGAGCGTTTTCCCAAGGCGTTCGAAATCATAAATTCCATATCAGACACTTTCAAGACTCCCACTGGTCAAATATACGGACCGGAGTTCATAGATATCGGCCTGGAACTGGGAAATTATCTTTATAGAAGGATGAAGCAGATTTGCTACTCAGAATAATTATGGATAAATATTTAAATTGCGGTAAATTTGTACTCTATTTTCTAATACTTGCGGTATTATTGATTGCAGGATGTCTTCCCTCCAATAAGAATATCGTTCCGGTAAAAGAAATTTCAGGTAATAAACTCACCCCCAAGGCAAAATCCACTTTTTACTACTTGAAATATCAGACACTAGTAAACGAAGGCAAGAACAAAAAGGCCCTACAAGCTCTGCAAAACGCAATAAAATTTGATCCGGATCCCAAGCTGTTTATGGATCAAATATATTATCACCTGCAAAACAATAACATAGACCATGCACAGAAAGCTATTAAGAAGGCCTTGAATAAATATCCTGAACACAAACACCTCAATCTGGCAAAAGTGAGGCTGTTGTTGTCCCGCGACAAGTATGATGAGGCCATGCTGAACCTGGAAAACCTTATTCAGGAGGATAAGCCAGACCCTGAATTCAAAAGATTGATGGCCAAGTTGTACTTGAAGCGCAACAAATTTGCAAAGGCCTTGGATCTGTTGAAAAGCATTCCGGATAAAAAGCACACCGCGGAGACTCATTACCTCATGGCCAATGCCTATTCCTCCCTGGACAACCAGAAAAATGCAATTCACCACCTAAAAACAGCAACACAAAAGGATCCTTCATTTATCCAGGCCTGGGTCGAGCTTGCCTATCAACATGAAATGAAAAAAGACTATGTAGCTGCTAAAGAAGCTTATAAACAAATACTAAAAAGAGGAGAGGAAAACCCCAAGATATTGATTAGGCTAGTGGACATCAATCTTAAATTGAACAATCCTGAAAAGGCTATGCAAATAGTCAAACAAGGTCCGGAGAACCAGGAATTCCTTTTGGAGGCTTGCGGGTTGTTCTTGCAAAACAATTTCTTCCAACAATCCAAAACCCTTTTAAACAAAATACAAAAAGAGAAAAAATCATCAAAGGCCCTCCTATACCGGGCGATTATAGCTCACCAAGAGAACAACGACGTTTCCAAGGCACTGGAATACTTGGATCTTATCGATAAAAACTCCAAGTTGTACAAAAGGAGCCTGATCTTGAAGTGCAGGCTCCTCTATGCACAGAATGAAAAAGAAAAAGCCAGTGAACTAGCTAAAAAGGGACAAGAATTGTTTCCGGAAATGGAAGAATTTTGGCTTTTGAAAAGCGAATATTACGCACAAGAGGAGCAATACGACAAGGCTCTTCAAATATTGAAAAAAGGATTGGAATTCAACGACAACAACACCAACCTCCTGTTTCAACTGGGTGTTATGGAAAGTCAATTGAATAATACCGAAAAATCAATCAACTATATGGAAAAAGTTATCAACATCGATTCAGAGCACGCCAAGGCCCTGAATTTTCTCGGCTACACCCTGACTGAAGAGACAAAGAATCTGGACAGGGCAAAGATCCTTATTGAAAAGGCCTTGGAATTGGACCCTGAAAACGGATATTATCTGGATTCGCTGGCTTGGATGTATTACAAGTCCGACAACTACGAGAAGGCCTGGAATATAATAAATAAGGCCCTGGAAAAAGTGGATAGTGATCCGATTATTTGGGAACATTATGGGGATATAGCTTCGGAGTTGGGCAAAAAAGAGCAGAGCATAAAAGGATATAAAAAGGCACTGGATTTGGAATCGGAAAATTCCCAGGAAGTCAGAAAAAAAATTGATAAGTTGCAATAGGTTTCCATTTGCCAAACATACCCGATTCAAGGCCAGGATCGACTGCCCATGAACAACAAAAAATCATTATTCTGCATATTCATCGCTGTACAATCCCTGTTTTTGTTACAATTATTTTTCGGATGTAGCCCCAGGAAAACTACAGATTTCCTGCCTACCCCACCAGACATCAAGGCTTCCAACATCTGGTCAAAGTTCAAGAACAAGCAATCCTACCAAATAAACAATGAAAAAGCATTCCTGGGCAAAGGAAGCATGGATATATCCACTCCGGAAGAAAACAGGCGAATGAGTTTTACGTTTTGGGGGAACTATTCCTATCCTCTTCGAATAGATATGCAAGCGGGATTTGGAACTACATTCGCCCTTTGGCGAATCTCTGAACATAAATGGAAGGCCTATTTTCCCGGACAAAATACCGCATACACACATTCGGATCCTGTTCAGGGAACAGCAAGATTGGGATTTCCTATTCCATTTTCCTTTAAAAAACTCGCCCTTGTATTAAACGGCTATTGGAAGGAAATCATCCCAAAGAAATACTCGAAGGCAAACTATATAACAAATGCTAATTGCTGGAAATTTTATTTTCAATCCCACAGCATTATCCATAGCTTAAAACTTGACAAAAATGCTTATCCAATAGAAATTAAAGGAAAGCTTCCTTATAATTGGAAGGTATCCTTGAAAAAATATTTTCAAGACAAGAACCGAGCGATTCCCCAAAGACTGATTTTGGATATCGACCAAGAATACCAATCAACTATTACAATAAAAGACAAGGAATCCAGAACCCAAAATTGGCCTGTTCAGTCACTGGAATTGAATTTGCCTGAAAACACCGAAACCATGTCCTTGAAACAAGAATGCCGCTAAAACACTTTATTTTGGAAATCAACAATAAAATTAATAATAAAGTTAAGGAGGAATCCCGCAATGAACGAAAATGTTAACGAGAACGTGGAACTATCTTTCTTGGAAGCTTTTACTCTGGGCATCAGGGTAATTTTTAGCGAAATTCATTGGCATTTGCTTCGAGGATTGCGTTTATGGGAAATCAAACAGTTGAAAAGGCGTTTGGAAAAGGAATATCAAAAAATGGGCCAACTGAGCAGAAAAGGGACCGAAACTCAGGAAATCGAGTCCCAGAAAGAATTATGCAACAATCAAATTGAATTCCTGGAAAAGGAAATAGAATTTCTGGAAAAGGAATTGGAAAAATTGCACAGCGACATAATTAGTAAACGGAGACAGAAATGGGTTGTTTAGTAAAGCAGCTCAAAGCTAAAAGCTGAAAGCAAGAAGAAGAGTGAGCTCAAAGTCGGTAGTTCAAAGCTCAAAGTAAGAAATGAAGAAGCTTGAAGTTAGAAGCTGAAAGCTAAAAAGCTCACAAAGATGGCTTTAAAAGCTAATACTTTTAAATTCAGCAACTTACTACATATAACTCACAACTAAAACGCAGCTGCTAAACGAGGTGCTGTAATGATTTGTTCCAATATCATAGTGGGCTCTGACCATGCCGGTCTTTCCCTGAAACAGGAATGTATGGCTTATCTGCAAAAACAGGGTATCTCTGTTGAAGATATGGGTACCAACTCGGAAGATAGCTGTGATTATCCGGAATTCGCAGTTAAAGTCTGCAACAGGGTATTGGAAAGCAACTCGCCGGGAATACTTATTTGCGGTACAGGACTGGGTATGTCCATGACTGCAAACAGGTTTTCCAACATCCGGGCTGCATTGTGCACAAACGAAGTAATGGCCAGAATGGCCCGTAAGCATAATAATTCCAACATCTTGTGCATGGGATCCAGAATAATTGGCCCGGATCTGGCGGAGAGTATCCTGGAGGCTTTTCTAAACACCGAATTCGATGGAAACAGGCATCAAAAAAGAATCGATCTGATTGAAAGCCTGACAAGATAGGCACATTACCGGGTATAAGGCCGGTCCAAAAACATTGAAGAAAAACAACTGAAAAACCAAGAGGATAGAACTATGGAAACACCGCAACGTAATCTGGCACTGGATTTAGTCAGGACCACGGAAGCAGCCGCCCTCGCATCAGCCAGATGGCTGGGAAAAGGTGACAAGAAAAGCGGGGACCAAGCTGCGGTAGATGCGATGCGTCTTAGTTTCAATGCAGTACATATTCAGGGGACTATAGTTATCGGGGAAGGAGAAAAAGACAAAGCACCAATGCTTTACAACGGTGAAAAGATTGGGACCGGTAGCGGTCCTGCCGTGGATGTGGCAGTGGATCCAGTGGAGGGGACCAAACTCCTGGCCTTCGGACGGCCAAACGCGATCTCGGTAGTGGGAATGGCACCCAGCGGGACCATGTACGATCCGGGACCCAGCTATTACATGCAAAAACTGGTAGTACCCTCCAAGGCAAGAGATGTTGTGGACCTGGATGCTTCAGTAAAGGATAACCTCAATAAAATAGCCCATGCCCTGGGAAAAGACATAGACGATCTTGTTGTCTTTGTCCTGGATAAACCCAGACACCAGGATCTCATACAAGATATCAGGGATGCTGGAGCCAGGATTCAGCTTCATACAGACGGAGATGTGGCTGGAGCACTTATGGCCGTGGATCCGGAATCCGAAGTCGATGTGATGATAGGCACCGGGGGAACCCCGGAAGGCGTACTTTCCGCCTGCGCTATCAAGGCCCTGGGTGGGGAAATGTACGCACGACTGGATCCACAGAAGGATGAGGAAAAGCAAAATCTCGAACAAATTGGGACTGATCTTACCAAGATATTTACAGTTGATACACTGGTAAACAGTGAAGAGGTGTTCTTCTCCGCTACAGGAATATCCGGAGGCACCTTTCTTTCCGGGGTCACGTACACTGGCAACGGGGCTTTGACCCATTCCCTGGTAATGCGGGGCAAAACAGGGACTACCAGACGCATATCCGCATCACACAGCTGGGATAAGCTTATGCGGTTCAGCGCAGTAGATTACGATTAACATGAAAAAGTTTTATGTTTTAGAGTGTTAAGGTTTTAAGTAAGAAAAAGAACCAATAGCCTGTTTATTCAACAAGTTGAGTACCTTTTCTCGCAACGAAAAGATTCGTTGACGAGATTGCCCATGCTTCGTTGTACCTGCCCAGGGCATGAGAGTTAAGCAGGAATAGGAGGTCAAGACCCATTATTCGACAATTGTCTTTTATTCCCCGTGTTCCGGCATGATCAGCACCCGGGAGTGCCAGAACCATTTTTTCCCGTCCATGGAGGGGGCGGTGACAGTAAATGTTGTCCGCCTGGAATTCAGCTCCCTGTCCGCCTGAACGCGGAGGAACGTGGAAGCGTTCTTTTCCCTGGCTTCGACCGTGCAGTTCCTCTCCCCGTCCAGGAAACATTGCAGGCCATTTGGATTTATCCGGTTGTTTTGCACGGTGAGGGTGAATCCGGGCTTTTTTTGTTCCGACAGCACCGGGGTTTTGGGATTTACATCTGTCACTCCCAGGGGATGCATCCCTATCTTGTCCCTGAACTTTTCCATTTCGCCATAGTATTGATTCATGGGGAACCTGGGCAGTGCGAACTGATCGCTCTTTTTGTGCATCACCCCGGATCTTTGGGCTGCAGCTGCCCTGTAGCCGTGTTTTTGCAGTATGTTTTGCATTCCCGGGCAATATTCCCCAAAGGGATAGGCATACAGTTCCGCGGTCTTGTTCAGGTTTTCCCGGAAAAGCCGCTGCGATTTTTTAAGATCCTGCTCAAAGACCTTTGTTATCCTGTCCGGGGCATAATTCACGAAATGGGCATGTGAATGGGAATGATTCCCGATCTCAAACCCTTTTTCCTGTAATGCTTGCAACTCCTCCCAGGAGAGGTAGTTATTGCCTCCCACGTGGCTGGTGGCTACGAAAATTGTGGCTTTGTATCCATATTCTTCCAATAGCGGCAAGGCATTGGTCTTGATGGATTTGTATCCGTCATCCATGGTCAAGACCGCAGTATTCTCCGGAAGATCGTTTGCAGAATGCAGGCGCTCCAGTGCTTTCCCCAGGGTCAGGACGGTATAATTGTTTTGTTTCAAATACTCGAGGTGCTCTTCAAAGAGTTCTGTAGAAATGCTGGTGGAGGGGTACTTGGATTCCTCTCCGAATTTGTGGTAGATAAACGCGCTTATTTTGCCGTTGTTGTTAACAGATTTTGGGGTTGTTGCATGCGGTGGAAACAAAAAGGCCACACTGCAAATTAGAATAATCAGGATAGAAAATTGCCTGCTCATCTGGATACTCCGTTTCGAATCAAAAGATTGCTATTATGATAGGATATCTTGTGATTGTTTTGCAATTGTTTTTTTGATAAGTATTTACACTGGGTTTCGGTTTGGGATCTAAGCGGTGACATTGTCCACAAACGTCAATTAGCGGACAATATCCAGGCTGGATTTACCGGATTGATTTTCGCTTTTTTTCTTGTTGACATATCCAAAATTGGTTTGTCTAATAAAATTATAATTTAGGTAACAGGATTTATTTTTTGATTATAACCCGATCCTTGAAAGGAGTTTTTATGGCTAACAAAAAGAGGTACACAACTGCCTTTGGTATTCCGGTGGACAATGACCAGAATTCCAAATCCGCAGGTAAACGCGGTCCCTTGCTCATGCAGGACGTGCATCTGTTGGAGAAGCTGGGGCATTTTGACCGGGAAAGGATTCCCGAACGCGTGGTGCACGCAAAAGGTGCCGGGGCACACGGTTATTTCGAGGTAACCGGCGATGTGTCCAAGTACACAAAAGCGGACTTTTTGTCCAAAGTGGGTAAACAGACAGAAGTTTTTGCCCGCTTTTCCACGGTGGGTGGAGAAAAGGGTTCTGCGGACGCTGCCAGGGATCCCAGAGGATTTGCCCTGAAGTTCTATACAGAAGAGGGAAACTACGATATGACCGGGAACAACACCCCGGTGTTCTTTATCCGGGACCCGCTCAAGTTCCCTGATTTCATTCACACCCAGAAGCGGCATCCAGCAACCAACTGCAAGGATGCTGACATGTTCTGGGATTTTCTGTCCTTGACTCCGGAGTCCGTACATCAGGTCACCATCCTGTTTTCCGACCGGGGTACGCCTGCGACCTTCAGGAATATGAACGGCTACAGCAGCCATACCTTTGTCTGGTACAATGACAAAGGTGAGCACTTTTACGTGCAGTATCACTTCAAGACCGACCAGGGGATCAAGAACCTGGACCGGCACCAGGCCACCAAGATGGCGGGCGAGGATCCGGACCACGCAACCCGGGACCTGTACCAGGCAATAGAGCGGGGGGAACAACCTTCCTGGACCCTGGAAGTGCAGATTTTGAGCCCGGAACAGGCAGAGAATTTCGGATGGGACATCTACGATATCACCAAGGTTTGGCCTCATTCAGAGGTGCCTCCCATGGAAGTTGGCAAGCTGGTCTTGAACAAGAACCCGGAAAACTATTTCGCAGAGGTGGAGCAGGCGGCATTTTCACCCGGCAATCTGGTACCGGGAATAACAATCTCCAACGACAAGATGCTGCAGTCAAGGGTTTTTTCCTATCACGACACCCACATCCACAGGTTGGGCCCGAACTATCACTTGATTCCGGTTAATCGACCCAAGAACTCCCCGGAAAACAGCTATCAAAGGGACGCTTTCATGCGCACCGACGGCAATTTCGGGGGAACGCCGAATTACTGGCCAAACAGTTTCGATGATACTGAAACTGATCCCTCGACTGCAGAACCAGTTCAGGACCTGGTGGGACAGACAGGCAGGCATACCATAGATTTTCCCAACGACGACTTTGTTCAGCCCGGAAACCTCTACCGCAAAGTCATGAGCGAGCAGGACAGAGAGAATCTGGTCGGGAATATAGCTGACCATCTCTCGCATGCGCAAAAGCGGATTCAGATGCGGCAAACAGCTTTGTTCTACAAGGCTGACCAGGATTACGGAACCAGGGTTGCCAAGGCCCTGGGCCTGGATGTGGGCGAGGTCGAGAAGCTCGCCGGCATGTCAGAGGAAGACAGGGTAAGTGCGACTGCCAAGGGAACATACGGGTCTTGAAAACTTGGGATTTAACACTGGCTCCTCCGGAAGAAACCTGTTTTCGGAGGAGCTTATTTTATTGGAAGCGGTATGAACTGCAAAGATAGGACAGTGCCCTGCTAGAAGGTTATCACGTTGTAGCCCTGTTCCTGGAACTTTGCGATGCTGGGATGTCCGGACATGTCGTCCAGCAGGGCAATTCCCTCGGAACGGACTGTCTCTATGGTGCCCATCTGGTTGGAGCATGCCTTGCAAGCCCCAAAGAACTGGTCCTGCTCCTTTACCTTTTGGTAGAGGTTGAACAGGGGATTGTCGCCCTGGAACAATTCAGGAACTAGTCCGGTGGCCGAGCCCTCGATCACTATTCCGGCTTCATGGCCTTTTTCCTGCATATCAAGGGCGTTCAAGAGTACGTGGACAAAACACATAAGTTCTCCGTTATAGGCGAATAAAGCACATTTCATGGTTTGTCTCCTTTACTTTGGATCTGGTTGGTTCGAAATTTAAAGATTAAACAAGTAAAGAATATATTTTGCAAGTTAAATTTGAGCACAAGATATTCTAGCTTGTCAATGGTGAATTAACCGTATGATCGGAATATTGATTTTTTTGAAATATGTAGATATGAATAGAAAAAGCATTGCTCCCAAGGCAATATTTTGCAAATGAATCCTAAACTAGAAGACAATCCCTCATCAGGCAGTGACAACCCTTGCTCCCGTGCCCGGGCTGCCATGGAGGATGTTTTCCGGCTGGAACACGCCCTTGGTTTTATCCACGACGAATATATCCACGAGCTCTCCATTGCACTAATGCAGCTGTTGGATTCTGAAAAAGCCCTGGTTTCGGATCTGGAAGAAATTCTGGGTGGGGATGCCTACGAGGTGGTCCTGCTCGGATTCACCTGGAGGCTGATACTCCCGCGCGCTCCTGCTGGAGGGAGCATGGCCTGGGAGGATGCCCAGCCTCCTTTGGACGGACAATCCGGCTTGAAACTGCCCCTGGTGATAGAGAAGCTGGTACGAAGTGCGGCTAAAAGCGGCCATTGGAGTCCAAGGGGTGTCCTGCCGGAGACTTCTCCTCTTTTGCCGGACAGTCCGGAAATAATCACCTGGCTGTTGCAATTTGTCCAGGAGTATGCTCAAGGGCAGGTAATAGGGGCCAACGAACTTCGGGCAGCTTTTTCCGAGGCAGGTGCTAAGTGCGATCTGGATGCCTTGATAGCGCACTGGAAGGGTGCCGGAGTGTTAAGTCCCAGGTTGTCCTCGCTAAAGAGCGTGGCGGATCACCGTTCACCTGTTTACGAACTGAATCCCGCGGTCTTTTGATCAGTGGAACTATTCCAGTTTAGGGGAGGAGTATTGGTCAAAGGAGGTTTCAGGGGACAATTGATTGCTCTTTTGGCTGGCCTCATCCTGTTTTGAGCAGACCCCTTGTCTCTGGAGAGAACGGTATTTGCTGCATATCCCCTGGGAGCAGGCCTCTGCCAGGTCACTGCAGCCCTGTCTGGTAGCCCCTTGCTCGATTCTGAGGAGCCCCCGGTTGTAATAGGCTGCCACTAATCCGGTTTCGTATTCTATCGCCCGGGTGTAATCAGATATTGCCTTGTCGATACGTCCCAGTTCCTCCCTTGCCCTTGCCCGGTTGAAGTAGTAGTTGTTCTTGCCCCCGGAAAGATGGATCGCTCTTGTGAAGTCACCTATCGCGGATTCGTATTTGCCAAGTTTCAAACAGGCTATTCCCCTGTTATTAAAGGCCCTGGTGAAGTCTTTTTTTTCAGAGATAGCCCGCTCGTAGTACTTGAGGGACTGTTTATATTCGCCTTTTTGCTGCAGCACATAGGCGGTGTTAAAAGCAATGGAGGGGTCTCTGGGTTCCAGTTCCAGGGCGTGTTTCAAGTTCTGCAGGCTCTCTTGGTATTTTCCCATGCCTGCCAACAAAATACCGTTGTTGATCAGGGCGGGTATGTAGTCGGACTGGATCTCCAGCGCCTGTTTATAGTCCTTCTGGGCCTGTATGGATCTCCCCAGTTTGGAATAGCATAGTCCCCGGTTGTAGTACCCGGTGATCTTGTCCGGATGCTCTTGTATATAGGAGCCCCAGGCCTTTGCAGCCCGTTCATATTGTTGTTTGTTGTAGAGCCTCAGTGCCTGTTGTTTCAAGGAAGCATTGGAGTTATCCGAAATCGGATTGCCGAAAAAAGCGCAACCGTTCAGTGCTAGCAACAATACTGCTGCTAACGAGATTAGGTGAAAAATGCGATCTATTTTGCTGTTGGGCATATTGGATTCTTATCTTAATATTTTACTACTGGTAACTCGTGTTAACTCCCATGCCGGGCACAACGAAGCATGGGCAATCTCGTCAACGAATACTTTCGTTGCGAGAAAAGGTACTCAACTTGTTGAATAAACAGG
>CAJXKR010000066.1 GCA_913055815.1 uncultured Desulfohalobiaceae bacterium
GAATGTGATCAATCAAGTCAAGATTTTCCAAGTGCTCGAAGATTGATATGTCGAATGTATAAGGTAGCAACAGGTCGTCCATTTCCAACTCTATATCCTGCATAATGGATAAGTTGAGATCCTTGCCCTTCAATACCAGATCAATGTCTGATCCCTTTTTATAATTGCCCTTGGCCCTGGAGCCGTAGATTACGACTTGATCTATTTGATTGTATTTTGCAAAGATGCTGTTTATTTGATCTATTGTGCTCTGCTCAAGACCGAATTTCATTCCTGGTTCAATTCTTTTTCCTTTAATTGCAAAAATTTATCCCGCAATGTAATAAATTCCTGGTAATAATAATTAAAAATATCTGCAGCGATCTCTTCTGCTGTGTCCTCGTTGTAAGTGTGAGAAGTCAAGGATCTGCTCTTGATCATTTTCATCCATATGTCCCCGTTTTCTATAAGCCCCCTTTTGAAGGCCAGGCGTATAGCGTCCCTGCTACCTTGGATGTTTGTTTCGCCCTGGTCTTCATAAAAGTCCTTGATGGTATTCCAGGCCAGTTCGTAATTATATTCAAAAGATTGAATCAGGCCTTGCTGTTCAAGTTCGGACAACTGTCCCTTGTCTATGAATTTTGCGAGTTGTTGCAGTGCCTTGGAAAAATTTTCCAATCTTTGTATCCATCTAATATCGCTTTTGGTCATAGATCTGTTTTATTAAGATTGCTTATGTTCCAACCAATTAAAGATTTGATTCAAGAAGTCCTCTATATCTGACAAATTCTTTTTGAATATGCCAAACACAATATTATTATCTATGCCTTCGTAGTGATGTACCAGTATGTTGCGAAAAGAAGCAATTTTTTCATACACAGTCAGCTTTTTTTCCTCCAACACACCCTCTTCCACTAGAATCCTGAATACATCCTTGTAGGTGTTTGGCTCTCTGAATCCTTGATCTGCAATTATATGCTGTCCCAGGTCAATCATTGACTCCACGAGAATTTGCAATACACGCTCTACAAATCTCCTGGATCTGTTGTCCTGTACAAAGGTTTCCCAATCAATATCGTCCGCATCTTGTAATTCCTTTAAATACTTGCGGATAGATACAACAAGGTTGTCCAGTATTTCCCTATCCACCATGTTTATTCCCGAGTGACTTCTTTAGTCCTTGCATATAGATCTTGTGCAAGTGCAAAAAATCCTGGTAGTATTTCCTGCTCATGATTTCAAAATGTTTTCTTTTTTCCGGGTCGCGGTCGAAAACAATTGCACCGTCCCGTCGAACTTGATGCTTGATTGGTTCTCCTGTGGTGTTCAGGATGACAAGGTCCACGTCTTTATCCAGTGCTCGTTCCAATTCTACCTTGAATCCCAGGTAATCGAATTTCTGTTCGGTGTGTTTTTCCAGCAATAGGGCAATATCCAAATCGCTTTGGAATCCAGCTTCTCCTTTGGCGTGCGAGCCGAAGACATAGGCGGACAGTATTTCCTGGTAGCGGGTGCATTCCCTTCTTATTGAATTGTTTAGTTGGTTGTCTTGATGCTTCATAGGTTAAGGACCAGTATTTTTTAACCAGCTTCATTTTACCCAAATAATAAAGTAAACCCCCAGGTTTGACAAGTAGTTGTTTGTATTGATTCAAAATAGCTTGACCCGGCATGCTCTGAATGATAGACAACTAGAATGTATTTGATAGTTATAATTCCCTGTTTGAACGAGGAAAAGTCCATAGGCAGGGTCATAGATTCCATCCCCTCGGATATTGCCGGGATGGACAAAATCGATGTCCTGGTGGTGGACGACGGTTCCAGCGACGGTAGTGTACAAACTGCAAAAGACCATGGTGCCATGGTGGTTTCACACCCCTTTAACATGGGGGTGGGTGCCGCCTTTAACACCGGAATAAGCGAGGCTATCAAGCTGGGTGCAGAGGTGGCGGTGAATATTGATGCGGACGGGCAGTTCGACCCTGCGGATATTCCCACCCTTGTCGCCCCGGTAGCAGAGGGCAAAGCGGATTTTGTGACCGCTTCCCGCTTCAAGGACAGGGGCCTTGTGCCGGTGATGCCGGCAATCAAGAAATGGGGCAACCGCAGGATAGCTAATCTTATCAGTGTCCTCACCCGCCAAAAGTTCTACGATGTCTCCTGCGGATTTCGAGCCTATTCCAGGGAGACCCTGCTGCACTTGAACCTGATAGGCAAGTTCACCTATACCCAGGAAACCTTTCTGGACTTGGCCTTCAAGGACATGAAGATAAAGGAGATCCCGCTCCAGGTCAGGGGGGAGAGGGAGTTCGGCCAATCCCGGGTGGCAGGCAACCTCTGGACCTATGCCCTGAATACTGCCAGGATAATTTTCAAGACCTTCCGGGACTACAAGCCCTTTCGTTTCTTCGGTTTTGTGGCATTGGTGCTTTTTCTGATTTCCCTGGGACTGGGTGGATTCTTCTTTCTGCATTATTTCAGGACAGGTGCTTTTAGCGGTCACCTCTGGGCCGGATTCAGTGCAGGTTTTTTGCTGCTTTTCAGTATCCTGTTTTTTGTTACCGGCCTTCTGGCGGATATGTTCGACCGCGTGCGGCAAAACCAGGAAAAGCTGCTCTATTTTGAGAGGAGAAAGATGTACGAGAATTCTATCCGTTACAGGAATAGGAATGGTTCTTGGAGTGAGCCTACCGGATAGTAAGTTAGAAATGTTGCTTATTTATAATTGTTATAGAATGGGTCAATTTTTTGGCTACCCTGTACAGGCCTTCTTATTCTATATCTTGTGCTTACAAGATATCAAGATAGCGACTACTGTTGGCACTTGCTGCACGATTCCGATTTAGCGGGGAAAAGAAAATACCGTATCTATACCTGCCTGAAAAGGAGTCATTTATATTTTGCCTCCATCTTACTTCCCCGTAATATCTTTTATCTAATACCGAGGTAGATAAAGTTGGATAAATATAATGGTGTTGTCCTTTTTCCAGGTATAAATCAGTTTCTAGACAAAGCCCGTTATTGCTTATATTTAATACCTGAGCATAAACAGGCCGATCAATTCCCACCTTGACCGTGTCAATTTCTGTGTGTCTTTCTTCTCTTCGTCTGGACATTTGGTTGGTATTCATGATTGATATACCTCCGGTTAAAGGGTTGATATGATTTCAGGTCTTTTGCCTGGTCACTGAAGTTAGAAGAGAAATAAGCCTTGCCTATTGCTCAAAAAATTAACAAAATTCGTATCTAGCACTGTTGTCCTCTGTGCTTTTGAATTTACTGTCTGAAATAAGTGTCAAGGGAGTTTTGTTCCCACTTGCTTGTATGTTAGAGTCAAATTTTTTGGGTATCTCTTGCCTAACACCTGCAGGATGCGTGCCAGATCATAATTTATTAAAAAATTATTGCTACAACGAAAGTTCATTTTTTATATCCGTCATTCCTGCGAAAGCAGGAATCTAGACAAAGAACTGGATTCCGGCTTGAGCCTGTGCTGGACCCCGATCCAGTACCGGAATGACAAGAATCGATGCAATTCAAAGTTTCGCTGACGTATTGTTCATTATCATAATTATTGCGAATCAAAAATAGTATGTAAAGGATAAAATTTAAATTTGCTATAATTTTTTTTGAGGCTATTTAAACTTTATCATTAAGGTAGTGGATTGAAATCTCGATTTTTGACCTTCACTCAGGGCTGGATTGGGTGTTTGCTGAATAAATCCGGTTATTCCCGGTTGGGCAGATATCCCTCAAGGGACAGCCGGAGCAAAGCGGGCTTCTTGCTGTGCAGATCTCCCTGCCGAAAGTAACAAACAACAGGTTGAGTTCTCCCCAAAGATCCCTGGGAAAAACTGCTTGCAGATCCCTTTCCACCTTGTTTTGATCCTGGGAGTTTGTCAGGCCGAGTCTGTTGGAGATGCGGTTGACATGCGTATCCACAGCTATTCCTGAATTTATGGAAAATCCCTGGCTCAGCACTATGTTGGCGGTTTTCCTGGCAACCCCGGGGAGGGTCAGCAGGGCCTGCATATTTGAAGGGACTTTTGCATTGAAATCATTGACCAGCTTTTGGGCTGTCGAGACCAGGTTCTTGGACTTGTTCCTGTAAAGTCCGGTAGAACGGATCACTTTTTCCACTTCACTTGTGTCTGCTTCTGCAAGCGATTGTATGGTCGGCCAGCGGCTGAATAAGACCGGTGTAACCTGGTTTACCCGTTTGTCCGTACACTGGGTGGCCAGGATGGTGGATACCAGCAGATGCCAGGGGTTTTCCCAGTTCAGTTCAGTTCCGGCTTTGGGGTATCTTTCCTGCAGTCTTTTCATGACAGTTGCAGCAATATCACAGTTTTCCATATAGCAGTCCTTTATCAAATTCCTTGCCAGGAGTTTGAATATTCAATACCTGAATTTTGGATTTTTGGAAAGCTCTAAGTTCCGGGTTTTATGTTCGAAGTTCGACTTTCCCGCCTCTACGCTTGACTATATCCGGCTCTGGAATTAAAAATGTAAGGAAAGTGTAGGTGTAAGTGACTGTTACATACACATTCACTTACACAAACATAAGAGGAGGTGTAGGTATGACCGCAGTCATGGTATATATTACAGCCGGGGATAAGCAGGAAGCTGAAAGGGTGGGTAAAGCCCTTGTCGAGTCCAAGACAGCGGCCTGTGTAAATATTGTAGACGGCATGCAGTCCATGTTTTGGTGGGACGGCGGTGTGCAGAAGGAAAACGAGGTTGTGGTGATTGCCAAGACAAAGGTGGGCTTGGTTGCCAGTTTGACTGAAGAGGTAAAGTCGGTGCACAGTTATGATTGCCCCTGTGTGGTAGCTGTCCCGGTGATAGACGGGAACCCGGATTTTATACAGTGGATCCAGGAGGAGACAAAGGACATAGGGGCAAAAAAGGATTGACATACCCCCTTAATTCAGAGATAAAAAATTGTGTCAGTTCGTTGGTTCAGTGTTCACGGCTTTAGCAATTCCGGAAAAGGCAGTAAAATAAAAACAGTAAGCGCTTGTTGGATGCGCCTGCAAAAAGTCTTTTGCAGGCAGTTTTAGGGTTTTCTCGCTACTTCGTAGTCGAGATTGCCAAAGTTTTAAGAAAAATCAAAGAGTTATAACTAGTGTATTGCAAAATTTAATAACTAAAGCTACTTTTTGCAGTAGCATCTTGTTGGGATTTTTTTATTGTCCTTGGTGAAATTTTGCAAACTTGTGCGAGCACAGGGGAATGAAAATGTAAACCGTGAACCTGTAAATGTAAACCGAACCTGTAAATCTTGTGAAGGGTACGAAAAATTGACTTGATTTCAGTCTGTTATAAATCAAACTAGTGTCTTGTCACAGACACTTTGTCGCTTTCACAATAATGTCATTCCGGCGAAGGAACGTCATCCATATAAAGTGTGACAAAGCACTAGATCCTTATCCCTTTTGGTTTTGCTTTGCCTGTGTTATATTTTGCTTTGAGGTGTTGGAAGGTATGAAATTTTTTTTAAAGACTTTTGGCTGTCAGATGAATGTTAGCGATTCCAGATGGCTGGAAAAAGCACTTCAAAGCCGTGGTTGGTCTCCTGTGGAGAATGAAGAACAGGCTGACGCCATACTGCTGAATACCTGCAGTGTTCGGGAAAAGCCGGAACAGAAAGTTTACAGCCAGCTGGGGAGATTGAAATCCCTGTATCGGAAGAACCCGGGCACGATCATCGGGGTGGGTGGCTGTGTAGCCCAGCAGGTGGGCACCGAGTTCTGGAACAAGTTCCCGCTTGTGCGCTTGGTCTTCGGACCGGACGGGATAGCGTTTGTCCCGGACAGCCTGGAAAAACTCAGGTTTGATCCGGATTTGCGGATTAGCTTGCTGGAATTCCAGGAACACTATCCCGAGGGAGAGCAGGTCAATAGCTTGCAAAATTCACCTTTGCAGGCCTATGTAACCATAATGGAGGGCTGCGACAATTTCTGCGCCTACTGTATTGTGCCCTATACCAGGGGAAGGCAAAGATCCCGACCCAGCAGCAAGATCCTGGAGGAGTGCCAGATCCTACTGCAGGGGGGTACCAGGGAAATCACCCTCCTGGGGCAGAATGTGAACAGCTATGGACGGGATAGTTGCGGTGACGGGGTGTCCTTTGCAGAACTCCTGGAAAAGGTCTGTTCCCTGCCCGGAGCGGAAAGGGTGCGCTTCACCACTTCCCATCCCAAGGATATAGCTCCGGAGGTTATAGATTCCTTCCAACGCTTTCCCAATCTTTGCCCGCAATTGCATTTGCCCTTGCAGGCTGGTTCCAACAGGATACTTAAGAAAATGGGCAGGAAGTACACCCGCGAGGATTACCTGGACATCGTGCGCAGATTAAGGGAAGTGAGACCGGATATTGTCCTGGGTACAGATTTGATGGTGGGGTTTCCGGGTGAGACCAGGGAGGATTTTGAACAGACCCTGGATATGCTTCACCGGGTCGGGTTTGATAACAGTTTTTCATTCAAGTATTCGGATCGGCCGGGAACCAGGGCGTCAAAAATGCAGGGAAAAGTCCCGGAAGATGCAAAATCCGCACGTTTAAGGGAATTGCAAAGACTGCAGGAGGAATTGACACAGGATTCCCTGCAATCCCTCTTAAAACGGGAAACCGAAGTGCTCCTGGAAGGCCCGAGCAGTTGGAACGATACCGAACTGCCCTCCTGGCAGGGGAGAGAGCCGGGTGGTAGGATGGTTCACTGCATTGACAGGGAAGTCAATTTTCAGTCCGGGCAACTGGTGCGGGCAAGAATCCACAGCGCCAAGAAGAATTCACTGCTTGCGGAAGTGGTGAAAGACGACTGTTCGACAGGTTGTTGTCTGTGTATGTGACTCTGTTACCAGTTACCAGTTATCTGTTATCAGTGACTGTGACTGAGACTGAGACTGTGACTGTGACTGTTATGAATTAAAGACTTCGAACTCTCTTAGAACGTCGAACATCGAACTTTCTTTGAACCTCGAACAAGGAATACAAGAGGAGGTTTGAGATAGCCATGATAGAAATGAAGGTTTTCGGATTAGCTTTGGATGAACAATCCCAGGTTCCGTTGCTGATCCTCAAGGACAAGCAGGAGACGCAGGTTCTGCCCATATGGATCGGTGCCATGGAGGCAATGTCCATATCCGTGAGTTTGAACAAGGTGGAGATTTCCAGGCCGCTTACCCACGACCTCATGCTGCAGACATTGCAGACCCTGGAAGCGGTAATAGACAAAGTGGTTGTGGTTGATCTGCAGGAGGGTACTTATTATGCTACCATTCACCTGCGTCAGGATGACAGGACCTATATGATCGACAGCAGGCCCTCGGATGCCATAGCTTTGGCCGTGCGGGCTGAGGTACCCGTTTTTGCAAACGAGGAATTGCTGGAAAAAGTGTCCAAACAGTTTGCAGAGACCCAGGAAGAGGTCCTCAAGGACGAGGATTCCAGAAAGTGGACCCAGTTGTTGGAAAATTTCGATGCAGACGACTTGAAGTACAAGATGTAGAAGGGTAGCAGTTAGCCTATGTTTGATTTTCATACACACACCGTGTTCAGCGACGGCGTACTCATTCCCGCGGAGTTGGCTCAAAGGGCCAAGAACTCTGAATACCAAGGGGTTGCGATAACCGATCACGTTGATCATACCAATATGGAGTGGGTCCTGGACAACTTGTTGTCAGGGGTGAAAACGCTCTCAGTCCATGCCGGCCTGGAAGTCTACGCTGGCGTGGAAATAACCCACGTTCCCCCGCCGCTTATTCCCGACCTGGTGGACAGGGCGAGGGAACTGGGTGCTCAGTTGGTGCTAGTGCACGGTGAGACTATAGTGGAACCCGTGGAAAGGGGTACCAATCTGGCAGCTATAGAGTCGGGCGTGGATATTTTGGCCCATCCCGGGCTTATTTCCGCTGAAGAGGCGGGATTGGCTGCTGAAAACCGCGTACTCCTGGAGATTTCCACCAGAAAGGGACACAGCCTTACAAACGGGCATGTGCTAGAGATGGCCAGGCAGAATAACTCTGGGCTTATCATGAACAACGATGCCCATGAACCCGGAGACCTGATACCTGCGGAACTTAGAAGGTATATCGCTTACGGGGCGGGCATGAAGGAAGAGGAATATCTTCGGGCCGAAGAGAATTCCCGTGAGCTTCAACAGCAAATAATCGTCAAGAAAAGGTAATTGGAACATGGATGTGGGAGTAAATATGAGTTTATATTCGTTGTTGCTGGAAGCAGCACTGGTAGTGAAGCTGGTCCTGGTAATACTGGTATTGATGTCGGTTCTGTCCTGGGCTTTGATTTTTTACAAGCTGTACATCCTGAACAAGACCAAAAAGGACATATTGCAGGATTACAGGACGTTTTCCAAGGCCGCGGATTTTGTAAGCGCATTGCGTACCCTGAAGAAAAAGCCTTCATCCAGTTTGTACAGGATCGGAACTAAGGCGGTGAATGAGATTAAGGCTTTGGAAAAATCCAATCTCGAGGACCAAAGCAAGAGCGCCGTAGGGGTGGAGAATACCAGGAGGGTTCTGAGGCAGGCAGTAAGCACCGAGGTGAACAGGGTGGGTTATGCACTGTCTTTTCTTGCCACCTGTGCGAATTCAGCTCCGTTCCTGGGGCTTTTCGGCACTGTTTGGGGTATTATGCACACCTTTCAGTCCATCGGCATGCAGGAGAGCACGGCCCTTTCCGCCGTAGCTCCGGGTATAGCCGAGGCCCTGGTGGCTACAGCCTTCGGCCTGGGAGTTGCGATACCAGCCTCTATCGCCTACAACTCCTTTTTAAGTATGTTGGAATCCATAGAAGCAGAACTGATCAATTATGCAGGGGACTTTCTGAATAGGGCGCAAAGGGAGTTGTCCTGGTTGGGTCCCGCCAAGAGTTCGGCACAGGTGCAGGAGGAAACTGACCAGGAAGCTTCCGGGCGATTATAGAAACTTTGTATCCAAGAGGGGATAGGTTTGCAAAATAGGACAAGGGGACTTATTTCCCATATCAATGTTGTTCCGTTCGTGGATGTAATGCTGGTCCTGCTGGTAATATTCATGATTACCGCACCCATGATGAGCCAGGGTGTGAAAGTGGACCTTCCCAAGACCAAGACAGTACATACCTTGCCACAGGAAAGTGAGAAGCTTGTATTGAACGTAAAGAAGGACCGTACCATTCTTCTGGATGAATACGAAGTGAAGATCGGGGAACTGGAAAAGTACCTGAAAAAGGTGCTGAAGGACAAGCAGGATGATTTCCTTTACCTGCGGGCTGATAATGAAGTTCCCCACGGATTCGTGGTCAAGGTCATGACTGCAGTAAAGTCCGCCGGAATTAAAAGAATGGGAATAGTCGCTGAAAAGGCAAATGACTAAAAATCGTGTTGGCAAGTTGCAACACAGGGAATATTTTCACGTTACAAAGATGAATCGATGCGCATCACCAGTTTTATCCTATCCTTGTTAGTCCACGTTTTTATTGTGTCTGCCGCAATATACTATCCTCAGGCTGTAAAAGAGCCGAGCATAGATCTGGACAAGCCTGTACACGAAGTGCAGTTGGTAAATCTGGAGGAGAAAAGGCCTACCCCAAAGCAATCCCAGGAGCCGCAAGAAAAAGAGGTTCCGGAAAAGGAAAAACAAGAGGCCCCGAAAGAGATCCCGGAAAAAGAGAAAGAAATCTCCCAGCCCGAGAAAGAGCAATCCAAGCCCAAGCCGGAAAAGGTTCAGGAAGAGACTTCTGAAAAGTCTGAACCCGAGCCCGAACCTGAGCCAGATCCGGAACCAGAACCCGAACCGGAACCGGAGCCAGAGCCGGATCCGGAAAAAGAGGACAGGGAAACTGGTCCTTCCCCTGGGGAAATCCTGGATAAGGCCATGTCCGAGATAGAAAAGGATGTTCAAGACCAGGAGGAGCAAAGGCGCGATACACTCAAGCGGGAATTAGCCCAGTTGAAAAAACAGAGCGAGCAAAACAGGGCTGCTGGAAAAAGCGGATCCGCAGGGGAATCTTCTTATACCAAGAAGATATACGGCAGGATCCTGGAGGAAAAGATCAAGGAGAACTGGAGTTATCCGGTGTTCAGTGAAAAGGAAAATCTGCAGACCGAGGTTAAGGTGTTTTTGGATAAAAAAGGCAATATTACCAATTTCACCATAGTCCGCGGCTCCGGGAACAAGGATTTCGACAGGTCGGTTCTCAGGGCGGTCAGGACAACTGAAAAGCTGCCAACTCCCCCGAAAGAGTTGGAGGAGGTCACCATAACCTTTAATTTGCAGGAAAATAGGTCCTAGGGGTTCTATGTTCGAACCGGGAACGATTTAAGAGGTTAATTTGATGCGTTGGGGAAAAGTAA
Source organism: uncultured Desulfohalobiaceae bacterium (assembly GCA_913055815.1). Classification (GTDB taxonomy): domain Bacteria; phylum Desulfobacterota; class Desulfovibrionia; order Desulfovibrionales; family Desulfothermaceae; genus CAJXKR01. The sequence goes on from CAJXKR010000066.1 coordinate 10,341, forward strand.
TAATACCGCTTGTTTTTGTGCTGCAAACCATTCTTGTATTCTCTGCTCCGTCTAATATCAGTGCACAGGAGGGCCTGCATTTGAATATATACGGACCAGGCCAGAAAAAGATGGATATCTTGTTAGTTGCACCCGGGTCCCCTGGGGACACGGAACTTGAGATGCCAGAAAAAGTCGGGATGCTCAAGGATACAATCCAGGAAAACTTGAGTTACCTGTTTTTCCTGAAAGCGGTACAAGAAGACCAATTGTTGGGGGAAAAGCAGATAGAGGGAGCAAGATCCGAGGATATCGATTTCAAGCGCCTGAGGATGAGCAACCTGGAATTGTTGATCACCATGAACTGGAACTTTGAACAACCCGATAGCGGTCAAGTGGAACTTCGGGCATTTGAAGTTTATACCAAGAAACTGTTGGTGGGCAGAGGCTATATTATAAATAATGGAGCCCAGGTAATAGAAGCAGCAAACCGTTTTTGCAGCGATTTGATGAAAGAGCTTACCGGAAATTCCGGGTTTTTTAACTCCAGGCTGGCATTTAGCAAAAAGACCGGGGACTCGGAAAAGGAAATTTATGTTTCTACCCCCAGAGGACGGGACATAAAAAAGATCTCAGATTCCGAGGGAGTGTGCCTTAGCCCTGCTTGGTCCTGGAGCGGGGAAAGACTGGCATATACTCATATTGGCAGCAAGGGTCATGAATTAAAATTATGGGACCAGGAAACTGACCAGATCCAGGATATATTGTTGAGCGGAAAAAGCGTTATTAGTCCGGCATTCACCCCTGAAGGGGATTTGGTTGTTAGTGCGGACCCGGAAGGGAATCCGGATATCTATTTTGTGGATGAAGACAAAACATTGGGTGAAGCCCTTGTTAAGTACTGGGGTATAGATATATCTCCGGGCTTTGATAAGAAGAATGAAAACATGGTCTTTGTTTCCAGCAGGCTGGGAAATCCCCATATATTCCTCCTGGATTTGGAAACCGGGGATGTATCCAGGATAAGTACCAAGGGGAAATACAACACTGATCCGGATATTGCCCCCAATGGCAGATACGTGGCTTTTGCCAGAAGGACAAAACAAGGGCACAGGATCGTGGTAAAGGATATGCAAAACGGCAAAACAACCCGCATCACTTCCGGACCCGGCAACGACGAAAGCCCGACTTGGGGCCCGGACGGATATTTCTTGCTTTTCTCTTCCAACAGGTCGGGTGAATACAAATTGTACCTGACCACCCGCTTCGGGGACGGCCCCAAGATGATAGACACGGGTGCGGGAAGTGCTACTGCCCCGGACTGGAGCAACATTATCAAGTAAAGTTTCTGTTTATTCAGGCGTGGATTGCGGGGTGATTATATATTTTCCAGTTACAGGTATTGTAAATTCCGAAATCTATTGTTATTTTTTATATATCTTTACAGTTAAGGGTTCTAGGGTAACTTTCTGAAATTACCAGTCTTATATTGCCATTGAGTGCACTTATTTCGTTGTAACATAATCTATTGATTTGATTGGAAAATCTCGGAGAATCTTGTTCGAAGGTACAAGAATATAGAACTTCGAACTTTGAATTCTTTAGTTATATATGATGCGGTGCAGAACAGGGTGAGCCCTTTTGCATCCAGTTTACATACTCAATTGCCAGTTGCTGGTTTTTGGTCGGTCAGTAGATGTGTTGTTTTGAAACAGGGATAGTAAAAATTTGCAAGAAGAGACTGCCAGTCAAACTTGGGGATACAAAAACATAAATAAAGGAGGATTTTCATGAAGCAGGCGATCAAATATCTAACAGGACTTGTAATTATCTTTTCTGTTTCTCTGGTTCTGGTGAGTTGTGCACCAAAACAGCCTGAAACTGATACCGGGATGAAGAACAAGACAGAGGAGAAACAGGACAAGAAAGATACCAATGCTACCATGGAAAAAGAAAAAACTGAACAGGAAAAACAAGAAGAAAAAGTGGAAGAGTACGAATTAGAGCAAAAAAGGAAGGAAGAAAAAAAGAAAGAGGAAAAGGAAAAACAAGCCAGGATGGACGCTGTTGAAACAATAGAACAAAGGATTTATTTCGCTTTTGATTCCCACCAGTTGAG
>CAJXKR010000067.1 GCA_913055815.1 uncultured Desulfohalobiaceae bacterium
AACACCTACCTACTGAAGATAAGCAAACCAACAAAGTTCCTGGAGAGATTTTTATCTTCGCATAACCTGCTGGCCTCAATGCAAGAGATTGTAGCGACGAATACTTGCAGGATGTTCACTGTGCCTCCTTCTCTGCCATGTGTGACCTTATAGGTAAACCATAATTATCTATTCTCGGCTGCACAGATTTCGATCTTTTCCCCGCAGGTTGTAACTTGATAAAAATGTTTTAGTCATATAAAGTTTTTTCCAAATTTGAGAGAACTGAACATAAAAAAAACAAACCAAGTGAGACTCGTAAATGACAAGAAGTCAATTACAGTTATCTGTTGGAGAAAAGTTTCTAATTCATTTTGCCGGTGAAACAAATAGCATCAAAACTGAAGTGGTTGGCTTTTCTAATGATAACTACGTTATAGTTCATGCTCCTCTTATACCGGGCATCAGACAGAAAGCCTTGGAAAACAATGAAATTATCGTGCGTTATTTCAATGAAGGAATTGTATATGGATTTAAATCCAACCTTATTAATTATTTAAACAAACCAGAACCTCTACTATTTATAACTTATCCAAATAAGATAGAAAAAATGGAATTACGGAAGAATAGAAGGGTAAGCTGTAATATACCTGCCAAAATTTACATCGAAGATAAAGATTATCAGGGACTGATAGTGGATATAAGTATACAAGGTTGTCGAATATTTATTGATGGGTTAAAAAATTCAGAAATTAACAATTTTGAGCAAGAGGAGCCGATTTACCTTGACTTGTCTTTGCTTACAGAAAACAACAATATCAATATAAAAGGTATAATAAAAAATATCACCAATCAAAAATACAGCGTTTTTTTGGGGATTCTGTTTGATGCGCAAACTGAATCACTTAATCCAGTATCAGATTATCTTGAATATGTGGACAATATGTTAAATACAATAGATTATTAAAAAATACAATTATTTTTCAAACAACATGAAACGCACTAGGTATCACAGTGGTCAAGAAAAGAGCTCAATCTATTGGCAGCGGAGAAATCGAATCACAGAACAAATTTATTCGTTAACTCTCGACTCAAGTGTGGTAGAGCCTAGTGATTGTAAACCGGTTATCCAATAGAAAGTATTTTTATCCATTTTTATATTGATATGAAACAATGATTGCGGGAATCAAAGAATAAACAAAAAAATTCAGAAGGTATATAGGTGGCCTCTCCAGTCCCCAATCCCCGGGGCAGTGAGTGGGTGCCTCCCTGGATGTTAAACCAAATGGGGGGACAATTTTCTATTGTCACAACGAGAGGTTGTACGATGCGTTAAACAGTTTAAGTGTTATTCTTTTTCCTTCTTATAAGCAGCAGACTTTACAAAATAGAATATCATCTTTTATGAACAAATGAACCAAAATTTATTCAAGTATAATTTGAATGTTTTCAAGTTATACTTGAAAATTTAAAAAGCTAAAAGAATCTTTAGAAGTATATTTTTTGTTAATTTACTGCAATTTTGATAGATATTTTAAAAGAATAAGTTGGCACACAATTTGTATTGAAAAAAAAATACTGTGCAAACTTATTGTAAAATCCCTACTTCTTAAGTAGGTTTTTAAACATTGAAGATGAAAATATTTTACAAAAGAAATTTGCTCAGTATCAGTCCCAAGGCCTAATTACAGCTAATCTACACTAAAGGAGACTCTATGTTTAAACTGAGCGATGTGAAAATGAAACCCAAATTAATTGGAATGTTCCTGCTTATCGGAATAATACCTTTGGCCATTGCCGGCTGGTATTCAATTTGGCTTGCCGAGAATGAAATGATGGCTAGTTCTTACAGTCAACTCAAATCCATGCGGGAGGTAAAAAAGAATCAGATTGAAAATTTCTTTGCTGAACGTAAAAGCAACATGGAGACACTTAGCAATACGGTTAAAAAGATTGAAGAAAATGCCTTTGCAAAACTCTCCAGTGTGCAGCAATTAAAGAGAAATCAAGTTAGTGACTATTTCGATGAGGTTAAACAGGATACTAAGCTGCTTAGCAAAAGCGAGGATGTTAAAAAGGCATACAAAGCCTTTAAGGGATACCATGATAAACGTAATTTCGGGGCAAATGATGCCTATAATGTAGATACTGCCGAATATAAGGACATATGGGGGCAATTCAAGGGTGCTCTGGGAAAATACGTCACTGACTTGGGATTTTACGATGTTTTTCTCATCTGCAAAAAGCACGGGCACGTTATGTACACCTATGCCCAGGAAGATGATATAGGTGCAAATCTGGGCACGGGTAAATATAAGGACGAAGGGCTGGCAAAACTATGGAAAAGAGTGGTGAAAAAAGATGAAGTAATCATCCAGGACTATTCCCATTATGCACCCAGCGGGGAACAGGCGGCATTTGTAGGAGCACCTGTAAAGAACTCCGCAGGTGAAACCATTGCTGTGACTGCCCTGCAAATACCAACGGAAGATATCAACAATATAGTACAGCAAAGACAGGGTCTGGGAAAAACCGGGGAAACTTATCTGGCTGCCGAACAGAATGACCGCATTAGTTTCAGGAGCGACATGGAAACCATGGGTGGCGGCGACTTTGTAGTAGGCTACGATGTCACGGATATCGCCCCTGCTTATTTGACTGAGACTTTGGACGGCAAAGATGTCCAGGATATATATACAGATAGTTCAGGAAATCCGATAATGGCAGCCGGGAGCCTGATAGACCTGGGTAACGGACTGAAATGGGCGATGGTTACCAAACAAAATCTGGAAGAGGCTCTGACTTCAGCTACCGGATCCAAACAGGATGATTATTTCTCCCAGTATATCGATAAAAACAACTACTACGACCTGTTTTTGATGAATAAACAGGGGTATGTATTTTATACAGTTGCCCAGGAAGCGGATTACAAGACCAACATGGTGGATGGCAAGTATTCTGATTCCAATCTGGGACAATTGGCCCGTAAGGTTTTGAAGCAAGATGAATACGCTGTGGCGGATTTTGCACCTTATGAACCCAGTGGGGGCAAGCCGGCAGCGTTTATTGCCAATCCGGTTACTGACGAAAAGGGCAAGACAAATCTTGTTGTAGCTGCACAGCTTTCACTGGAGGCAATAAATTCAATTATGCAGGAAAGGTCAGGTATGGGGGAGTCAGGAGAGACTTACCTGGTGGGTGCAGACAAGAAAATGCGTTCCGACTCTTACCTGGATCCCAAGGGCCATTCTGTGGAGGCTTCCTTTGCAGGCACTGTCCAGGAAAACGGTGTTGATACCCAGGCAGTGCGAGAAGTATTTCAGGGTAAAACCGATGCCAAGATTATTCAGGATTATAATGGCAATCCCGTACTTTCCGCCTTTACCCCGATCAGTGTAACCGATGACCTCACCTGGGGGCTTTTAGCTGAAATTAATGAATCTGAAGTCATGGCACCCATCGACAACTTGACCACTTCAATAATTATAGTGGCAGTGGTCATAGCTATTATAATCGGAATAATAGCCCTTTTTGTGGGGAACATGATTACTGCTCCACTTATCAAGGGAGTTGATTTCTCCAAGAAGGTAGCAGAAGGGGATTTGACTGCGGATCTGGATGTGAAGCAAAAGGATGAGATCGGGGTATTAGCGGATTCCCTCAGGGATATGGTAACCAAGCTAAAGAACGTTGTTTCTGATGTGCAGTCTGCATCAGAACAAGTTGCCACCGGCAGTGAGCAGATAAGTTCCAGTTCCCAGAAACTTTCTGAAGGAGCACAGGAACAATCCTCCACGGTGGAGGAAGTCTCCAGCTCCATGGAAGAGATGACCAGCACTGTAAACCAGAATGCAGAGAACGCCAAGGAGACTGCCTCTATAGCGGACAAGGCTGCCAACGATGCCCAGGAAGGTGGAAATGCGGTATCTGAAACTGTGGATGCCATGAAGAACATCTCTGAAAAGATCTCAGTAATAGAAGAAATTGCCAGGCAGACCAACATGCTGGCACTGAACGCTTCTATTGAAGCCGCCAGAGCGGGTGAACACGGCAAGGGATTCGCAGTAGTGGCCTCGGAAGTTCGGAAACTGGCTGAACGCAGTCAAAATGCCTCCAAGGAGATCAGCGAACTTACAGGAAGCAGTGTGGAACAAGCCGAAAAGGCAGGAAACCTGATCCAGGAGATCGTGCCCGGCGTACAGAAGACTTCCGAGCTTATCCAGGAGATAAACGCCTCCAGTTCAGAGCAGGCCAAGGGAATCCAACAAGTCAATGATTCTGTGCAACAGCTGGATCAGGTTATCCAGCAAAGCGCCAGCAGTACCGAGGAAATGGCTTCAACCAGCGAGGAACTCTCCAGTCAGGCGGAACAACTCTCATCCACAATCAATTTCTTCCAGATAGGAGAGGAACACGGTGGTAAGAATCGCAAGGGACAGCAAAAACAGAAAGAACAGAAGCAACATCAGGCCACGGAAAACAAAAGCAACTCCCAGGGAGAGGGGAATCAGCAAAACAATGGCAAACAGGGTCATGGTTTAAACCTGAGTCTTGGTGATGAGGAAGATGATCAGTTCGAAAGGTATTAGTGAAAATTAGTATATTGTGCCAGCCTGTGAATGTTGTTTCACAGGCTGGCAAATTTGCGAAAAATATTAATTTATTATTATCTTCTTATTCTTAAAAACAGGAGTGAATATATGCAAGACCAAGAACAACAATCAGAAATACAAAAATATTTGACCATAACACTTGAACAGGAACAGTTTGCCCTGGATATAAACAGGGTGAGTGAAGTCCTGGATATTACCTCTATAACCAAGGTTCCAGGAATGCCGGATTTTGTCCTGGGAGTTATAGATCTAAGGGGGCAAGTTGTACCAGTGATAGACCTTAGAAAGAAATTGGAGATGGAAACTCGGGACCAGGGAGAAGAAAGTTGTATAGTATTGGTTGAACTCCAGATAGAAGGCGAAAGCGTCAAGATGGGGGCATTGACAGATTCAGTGGACGATGTGCTGGAAATAGAATCCGGAAGTATAACACCTCCACCCAAAATGGGAACGCATCTGCGTCCAGAATTTATACAGGGAATGATCCGTAAGGAGAATGAAGAAAAGTTCGTAATTATCCTCGATATTGAAAGCATTCTAAGTAGTAAAGAAGTGCAGGCAGTAAAAGAAACTGGCGAGGAAGCAACTTCTGTCCTCTAGTTCCTGTTTTAAAAAAAAGGCAGATAGTTAGCTTAACATCTTATTCTAAAAGATCCATAAGATATTATAATTGAAAACAGGAAGAGGCTAATGACGGTAACTATCAAGGAAAATTCGTAAAATACCAAATTGGAAAATATTCTTAGGGAATTTGTCCAGGAAAAAGCTTTTTTATTGTTTATACGGACGATAATAATTTATAATTTCCTACAGCCAAAATTCAGGGTATCTTCTGGACTCAGGAATATTGTTCACTAAAAGGGCAACTATCAACATGATCACTGCGCCGGTTCCTGCGGGGAAAATTGCATAGAGGTAACCCAGTGCGTGAATCTTTTCGCTCCCGATCACAGCGATAAGAGCACTGGCCCCTCCGGGTGGGTGCAGGGTCTTGGTAAGAAGCATGGCAGCAATAGCAGTAGCCACTGCAACTGCTGAGGCCAGCCACAACTGGCCACCCAGGAACTGAAAACAGGCTACCCCGATAATTGCAGAGATAACATGGCCTCCGATCAGGTTCCTGGGTTGGGCTAGCGGACTCCTGATGGCCGCGTAAATAAGTACTGCCGAAGCCCCGAAGGAACCAATAATCATTACCAGATCGGATTTATCCAGCAGATTGAAATGGATAACCCCCACGGCTGCTATCCCCAGAAACGATCCTATCCAGGACCAAATAACTTCCTGAATGCTTACCCGGGGAGGACTGGTAGTAGTACCGCGCATTTTTCCAAAATAACTCATATCACTCCTTATTTTTTGCAAAGATTTTGGGATGTTTGGGCCAGAATATTTACTGTGTCGTCCCGGGAAACAATTCCCACCAGATGATTTTTGTCAGTAACCGGTATACGGTTGATATTCTTTTTCTGCATTAGTTCGTAAATATCGTATACAGGGTCTTCTTGTTCCACAGTAATAGCTGGAGAGGACATGATCTCACCAGCCACGTAGCCTTTGATAGTAACTGCAGGACACCCTTTATTGACCATACAGGCGGCGACTACACCCATAAATGATTGTTCCCCCTGGCTCATGCCGTGCATAAAATCCTTTTCCGAGATCACGCCCACTATGTCCTTGTTTTTGTTCAGGACCGGTATGCCGGAAACCTTGGTTTGTGCCATATACCTGGCAACTTCCAGTACAGGCAAATCATCGTGCACAAAAAATGCCGGAGAGGTCATAATTTCCCTTACAGGTGTGGAAAGTAAGCGTTTGATCGCATGTTCGTAAGCCACAACGTATAATTCCTTGAAATCTTGTGGGGTAATATCCAAGTAACCGGAAATTTGTTTCATGGCTGCAATAACATCTTCATCTGTCAAGGTTTGTGGGTCCAAGGGGCCCTCGTGATCGGAATAATTCTTTGACATAAAAACACTCCTTCAAGTCATGTTGATTAAATCTAGATTTCTGTATACACTTTTTTTGTAATCTTGTTATTGACTTATATCAAATAATTCTTTGATTAATCCTCTATACTATCGTCATATTATCAAAAAAAGATTGATTTTTTATGTGCAGTTGCCAAGATTTTAGTAATGAACTTTTATCATCGAGGGGAATTCAATTTTGGCGATTCTTATCTTTAAGGGCGGAAATAAAAGACCCGGATGGCCTGGCAATAGAGCTTAGGGAATGGTCGTGAGTAAAAATTTTGATTAAAAGGGGGATATAATCATGAAAGCAAGAAAGATAACAGAACAAGTATACTGGATGGGGGCTGTGGATTGGGACAGGCGGATGTTCGACGCCTTGATCCCGCTGCCGGACGGCACCTCGTATAATTCCTATCTGGTGCAGGGGAGCGAAAAGACGGTTTTGTTGGACACTGTGGATCCACCCATGGAGGAAGAGTTGTTGGACAAGCTGGAAGGTGTGCCCAAGATCGATTACCTGGTTTCGCACCACGCGGAGCAGGACCATTCCGGCACTTTGCCCGCGGTTCTGGAAATGTTCCCGGATGCACAAATTGTTTGTACTACCAAGGCCAAGGGTATGCTCATGGATCTGTTGAAACTCCCGGAAGACGCCATATTGGCGGTAGAGGACGGGGATACCCTCTCCCTGGGGGACAAGACACTGAAGTTCCTGTACACCCCTTGGGTGCACTGGCCAGAGACCATGGTCAGTTACCTGGAGGAAGACAGGATCCTTTTTTCCTGCGATTTCTTCGGTTCCCATATCGCCACCAGTGATCTGTTCGTCACCGACCAGGCGCGGGTATACGAGGCTGCCAAGCGCTACTTTGCAGAGATAATGATGCCCTTCAAAAGCCAGATAGCCAAGAACCTGGACAAGCTGAAGGACCTGGATATCCGAATGATCGCACCCAGCCACGGGCAGATATATCCCGAGCCCTGGTTTATCATGGAGGCGTATAAAGATTGGGTCCATTCCGAACCCCGAAATACCGTGGTCTTGCCTTATGTATCCATGCACGGGAGCACCAAGATGATGGTGGACCACCTGGTATCCTCCCTGGTGGAAAAGGGTGTCAGGGTGGAACAATTCAATCTGGAGGTTACCGATATTGGCAAGTTGGCTATTGCCTTGGTGGATGCGGGCACTATTGTTCTGGGTACGCCCACAATGCATGCCGGACCCCATCCCTATGCAGCCTATTGCGCGCTGTTGGCAAACGTCCTGCGACCCAAGGCGAAGTTCCTGTCCATAATCGGTTCCTACGGCTGGGGCGGCAAGACGATTGAGCAGCTCTCAGGTATGATCTCCAACCTCAAGGTGGAGGTACTGGAGCCGGTTTACAACAAGGGCCTGCCCTCTGAAAGCGACCTGCAGGCACTGGATCAGTTGGCTGAGAGCATAGCCGCCAAGCACAGGGAAAATGGTTTCAAGTAAATAGATTGTTCTGCAAGGAGGCTTGTCCATGGCCTATGGATTCGATCCGGAAAAATTCGATAACATGCTGGAGGAGCTGGGCAAAAAGTACAAGCTGTTCGGACCGACCAGATACCCGCAAGCAGGCGCTTTATCAGACAGCGACCTGGTAACGTTCGGGCCTGTGCACAGGCTCAAGGACCTGGAACTGTCGGTGCAGAGCACCTACTCACCCAAGGAACTTATCCTGCCCGTCAACCAGACCATGTTCTATTTCACAGGAGACCGGATACTGGAGCCGGAAATCGATCAAACCCCGATGATCATATTCTTGCACCCCTGCGACTTGAACGGGATCAAGCGGCTGGACTCCATTTTCCTGGAAAACGGTAGCGAGCCCGATCCCTATTATCAACAGGCAAGGCAGAGGGTGCGCTTTTTTGTGCTGGAATGCACCCAGGGATTCGAGAACTGCTTCTGTGTATCCATGCAGGCAAACGCGACAGATGAATACGATGTGTTCCTGCGCCTGGATGAAAACGAGGTAAGGGCAGATGTGAAAAGTCCGGAATTCGAGGATACTTGTGCCAGGTTTGGCAAACAGTGCGACTTGGAGCCTGCATTCGTTCAAGAAAATGCAAAACGAGTCCGGGTCCCGGATCCGGAAAAACTGGACAACAGCATATTCGAGAGCGACCTCTGGAGAGACTACGACCAGAGGTGCATTGCCTGCGGACGCTGCAACCTGTCCTGTCCCACCTGTAGCTGCTTTACTGTGCGGGACATACTCCACGAGGACAATCCGGAGCAGGGAGAGAGGCGCAGGTTCTGGACCGGCTGCCACCTGGACGGCTTCGACGAGGTATCCGGGGGCATGGTTTTTCGGCCCGCCAGGGGCGATCGCATGCGGTACAAGACCATGCACAAGATTTACGACTTCAGGAAACGTTTCGGTGTACACATGTGTGTGGGCTGCGGACGCTGCGACAAGGTCTGCCCGCAGTACATATCCTTTGCAGACTGCATCAACGCGTGCACTGAGCTGCTGCAAGGTGCACAGTGAACAAGTTTTAATACCGGAGGCAGGACAAATGGAAGCCAGGCAAGAAAATCCCTATTTGCCCTTTGCGGCACCTATTTTGGATATTTATCCGGAAACCGAGATGGAAAAGACTTATCGCATCCAGGCCCGGCTTTCGGCAAACTTCGGCCAGTTCCTGGAGATTTCCCTTCCCGGCTACGGTGAGGCCCCGATTTCCCTTAGCGATATGGGGGAGGATTGGGTGGATTTGACTATAAGGAATGCCGGCAGGCTGACTTCCAGGATCCACCAATTGAATCCTGGAGATCACTTGTACTGGCGCGGCCCCTATGGACAGGGCTTTCCCCTGGAGAACTTCACAGGGGGACATATTGTGATTGTTGCCGGGGGTACGGGTTTGGCACCGCTGCGCGGAGTCATAAACCATTTCCGTTCCAACCAGGACAGCGTGCGCAAACTGGATATCCTGGCGGGATTCAAAACCCCCTCGGAAGTGGTTTGTTCCCGGGATATCGAGAACTGGGAGCAGTGTTTCAACACTGTAGTCACAGTTGACGATGCCTGTGAGCCCTGGGATGGATGCGAGGGATTGGTTCCCAATTTCATACCCGGTCTGGACATAAGGGAGCCGGAGAATACCCGGGCTATAGCCGTGGGACCTCCGGTGATGATCAAGTATGCAGTGCAGGAACTCCTGAATAAAGGTATTTTCCAGGACAAAATCTGGGTTTCCATGGAGAGGAGGATGCACTGCGGAATGGGCAAGTGCGGCCACTGCAAGATAGAGGACAAGTACGTCTGCCTGGACGGACCGGTGTTCAACTGGTCCCTGGCCAAGAACTTGAAAGACTAGGGGGATCCTGGGATGGATGTAAATACCAAGAGCCTGATAAAAAACGCATACCGGATAACGAGCAAAAGGGGACTAACAGCCCTGAGGATACGCGTTCCCGGAGGACACCTCCCGGCAAAACACCTGCAGACGATACAGGGTATTGCAGATCGCTTCGGGAACGGCACCGTGCATATTACCACCAGGCAGGGATTCGAGATACCGGATATCCGTATGGAGGATATTGAACAGGTGAACAGGGAAGTAGCTCCCATTATCAGGGATCTGGAATCGGCAATCGGTGTGCATGTGGATGACCCGGAAAAGGGCTACCCTGCAGCAGGTACCAGGAATGTGACCGCCTGTATCGGGAACCGGGTCTGTCAGTTCGCTAATACCGATACCACCGCCCTGGCCCAGAAAATCGAATCCAGGATCTATCCGCATGATTACCACGTCAAGATCTCGGTTTCCGGGTGCCCGAACGACTGCATCAAATCCAGGATGCAGGATTTGGGTATTTTGAGCATGGTGCGTCCGGTGCAGGACAAAAACAGGTGCGTGGGTTGCCTGGCCTGTGTGAATACTTGCCAAACCAAGGTCACCGGTGCCTTGAGCTTTGACAATTACCAGGTGAGAAGGGATCAGAGGCGTTGCATCGGCTGCGGGGAATGTATCCTTTCCTGTCCCACCCTGTCCTGGAGCCGCGGGGAAAAATTCTATCGCCTGCTGGTAATGGGCAGGACTGGCAAGAAAAGTCCCAGAATGGCCCAGACATTTATCACTTGGCTAAAAGAACAGCCCCTTCTGGATATTATTGCCAACACTTACCGCTACGTGGACAAGTATATAGACAAGGACCTGGCCAAGGAACACGTGGGATATATCCTGGACAGAACCGGGTACAAGGTGTTCCGGGAGGAAGTCCTGGATGGAGTGGAGTTGAACCCGGAGGCGGAAGTCTCGGATAGATTGCAGTTCCAGGATTCACCGTACGTGTTGTCTTAACGGCAGAACAATCCTAAAGGTAGAGTTGATATTAAAGGAAACACAAGAATTTTTTGGGAATGCAAAAAAATATTATAATTGTTGCAACAATATGGATCTTTTTGATTTTTCTATCTTTTTTTTCCATGTTGGCAATAGAGAAAAATTTGCAGAAGGAACTCGCATTTCAAACCGCAAGGAGTTTTTTCGATCTAATAGTAATGACCAGAGAATGGAATGCTAGACACGGCGGGGTTTACGTACCGGTTACACAAAAAACGAGGCCCAATCCTTATCTTGATGACCAGAAAAGAGACATAGGAGTGAACAATACTTTAACACTTACCAAGGTTAATCCTGCCTTTATGACCAGGCAACTTTCCGAGATTAGCAAAAATGAGAAAGTAAGAATCAGCATTACAAGTCTTGATCCCCTCCGCCCGGGCAATAAGCCCACAAAAAGAGAAAAAAGGGCACTGCAGGAATTTGAGAAAGGTATAAATGAAAAAGGCTTGATTATTGGACATGATTCAGAAGAATCCTTTTTTTATATGGCACCTCTAAAGACTAGAAAATCATGTTTAAAGTGCCATACAGCTCCCAAGTACAAGACAAAAAGCAATATAGGGGGAATTAGCATAACCTTGCCCTATACTCGAAAAATTCCCTGGGTACCTTTATTACTGAGCCATATTGGAATTGGGATTGCCGGCTTGTTTGGTATCTTTGTTGCCGGAAGAAAATTGAGCAATGCTTATGAAAAAATTAGAATGCAAGCAAGTTATGATCCTTTAACCGGTATTGCGAATCGGCGTAGTTTTTTTGATACCTTGTCCAGGGAATTTCAACGCAGTCAAAGGGATGGCTCTGTTTTGTCCATTATTATCTGTGATATAGATAATTTCAAGGCTTATAATGATTTTTACGGACATGATCAAGGGGATATTTCTCTGCAAAAAGTGGCTCACGCCATAAGAGATACCTTGAAAAGACCCAGTGATATTTGTGCCAGATACGGAGGGGAAGAATTTATTATAAGTTTGCCCAATACTGATCTAAATGGTGCTATACATGTGGCTGAAAAAATAAGACAAGCAATTCGGGAGATGAAAATTACACATGAAAAATCCCCGCCTGATAAAATTGTTACTTTGAGTTTGGGAGTAGCGACATCAGAAGGTACCAGTACTCCGGAAGAAATAGTAAAACACTCGGATTCGGCTTTGTATAGGGCAAAAGAAAACGGCAGGGATCAAGTCCGGGAATTTGACCAAGATATCTTCAGAGAACAAGAGACTAGTAAAAAATTTATTTAATTTGTAAGTTCATGGAACTATAAAAGATTGTGGCAGTTCTTTAACTGATCAGCCTTTACCTAGACAGGAAAAATACAATTTTTTTAGACTTGAAGAGATTATGTCCTTGACTAAAAGACTTATTATGTGCCCCGGTCCAAAGGACCGGGATTTCTATATTTAATGTTCTTATTCTTCCCAGGAAATACACTCTACTGGACAGGAATC
>CAJXKR010000068.1 GCA_913055815.1 uncultured Desulfohalobiaceae bacterium
AGCATGAAGTTGCCGGACCAGATATGGACACCTGCATAAATCGCGGATGCCAATATCCATCCAGCAAGGCCTCCGAAACGTTTGGTTAATTGGTGCTGCAGAAATCCGCGCCAGTAGATCTCTTCGCAGGGTCCGGTTACAAAGAACAACAACATCGCAATGAGCCAGGTGGAGGTCCCTTCCCCCTTGCCGTAGATCTGTCCAACCTGGTCCCCTGCAAAGGGTAGGATCGCAGTGGAGATCGTTTTACCCGCCCAGAAAATCAAATACAAAATTACTGCTGAAATTATTCCGATGCAGATGTTGCGCCAGCTTACAGTGAATCGAAGATGCCTTGAGTCCTGTAGGGCAAGGGATAGGCCTGCGAGAATTAGAGCGGAGATGGATATCTTGAACCAGAACACCCCACATTGCAGGTAAAAGGAGAAAAACCAGAGCAGGGAAGCCAGGATTATTGTGATTGCCAGGTATTTCCAGTCAAGTAGAGATCTGTTCATGTCAATGCCTCCAATATTAGTGAAATCAACAGCAAGATTCCGAAAGCGGTATCCAGTTGCGCGGTCATGGCATCTGCGTCCTGCGGGATTTTTTGCACCATGATCCTGAATATCCTTACTGCCAGCGGGATTGATGCGAGTACGAGCAGGGACCAGAAAGAGAGCACCCCGAAAGCAACCATCAGCAGAATGCACAGGTATGCCAGGACAACAAGGGTGGCATACAGGTAAAAACCTTTTCTCTCTCCCAGGGCTATGGCGATGGTGCGGATGTTTTGCCTCTTATCGTGTGCTATGTCGCGCAGGTTGTTCGCCAGGAGCACCAGTGCCACTATA
This sequence comes from uncultured Desulfohalobiaceae bacterium, assembly GCA_913055815.1. Classification (GTDB taxonomy): domain Bacteria; phylum Desulfobacterota; class Desulfovibrionia; order Desulfovibrionales; family Desulfothermaceae; genus CAJXKR01. The sequence continues at coordinate 834 of CAJXKR010000068.1, forward strand.
ATCCCGAAGGGGATACTGATCCAGAAGGCTTTGAGGCTGAAGGCCTGCCTCTGGACAAAATAGGCACCTTCCACCATCAGGGGCCCCCACATGAGAAACACGGAGAATTCCCCCAAGCCTATATACTTGTAGCTGACCGGGGGAGCACTGTAACCCAGACTAGCCAAAACCCCGATTAAACCGATTACAAGGATGGGCCAACCCTGTATGGCTGTCAGCCAGATCCCGATTGTTCCTCCTGCGAAAAATAAAACGTATGCGACGTTGCGAACGCGCCCCGGATGCAGTTTCCCCTCTCCCAAGGGGTGGGGACGGTAATGTGCGGTTGCCACCTCTGCGCTGTCCACCCCGCTTTGGATGTCGTAATAGTCGTTGATCAGGTTGGTGGCTGCATGCAGGCAAATCATGCCCACCAGGGCGAGTACGAACAACCCCCATGCGAAGGGACCGTGACTTGCAGCCACAGCACTGCCTACACCTATGGAGATCGCGGTCATTATAAAGGACCAGGGCCTGCTTGCCAAAAAATAGTTGCTCAATTGCGTTGGGTCTGAGTTGGGAGTGTTTTCGCTACTGTTTGCCATTTTTGTCTCCGTACCGGAATATTAAAGACGAGCCAGGGTAGTGCCCGGGATTTCACTTGCTGTTTTCTAGATGTCAGTTACCTGGATTTTGTCATCCCAGTGCAGAGAAATCAAGCACATGAAAGTCAAATCCAATCGATCGCGGGTGCAGATTCCAAAAGTGAATCCTGCACCCGCAATCTTTATTCAATGGAGGGGGTACAATGAAAAAGCTATATTTGAAAATCATGGAGTTGGAAAAAAGGATGGGTACTGTTTGTTCATCTCTCCGGTTATTCCTTGTCTTTTGGATTTGTGCTCCTTTTTTCCAGCAGTTGGTCGTAAAATTTCCAGCCACCGCCAAGGGCTTTATACAGCCTGACCAGGTTCGCGGCTACTTCGCCTTTGCTCTGCACCCTCTTGTCTTGAATAGATAAGAGGGATCTCTGGGATTCCAGGACCTTGTAGAAATCCACCAATCCGGATTGGTAGCGGTCCCTGGCCAGTTCCTCGGTGCGCTTGGCAGCAGCAACCGAATTTTTCAAATCCCGCAACCGGATTTTTTCCTTGGCGTAGGCGGTCAGTGCGTTCTCCACCTCTTCCCGCGCTCTTAGTACTGTGGATTTGTACTGGACAAGGGCCTGTTTTTGCTGTTCAGTTTTTACCCGGATGTTCATTCTCAGGGAACCGGCGTGAAAAATCCGCCAGTTTATTCCCGGGCCCACACTCCAGATCCTGCTGTCCGGGCCCAGAAAGTCCCCGCTGTCTATGGATTCCAGGCCAATACTACCAGCCAGGTTGAAGCGGGGGTACAACTTTGCCGTGGCCACACCGATTTTTGCGGTCTGGGCAGCCAGTTTTCTCTCCGCCTTTTGGATATCCGGTCTGCGCCTCAGGGATTCTGCCGGTATACCCACGGCCACTTGGGAAGGGATATCAGGTATGGGTCCCGCGTTGTCCAATTCTGATTCCAGTTGACCGGGCTCCAGGCCCAGGAGTACGCACAGACGGTGTTTTGCCGCCTTTAATCCGGTTTTGATCCGGGGTGTTCTGGAACGGCTCTCCTCCAGATTCCTCAGGGATTGTTGCAGTGCCAATTCATCTATGATCCCGGATTGGTAACTTGATTTGTTCAATTCGTAGGTCTGTTTCAGGGTCTCTATGTTGGATCTTAGGATTTGCAGCCTTTGTTGATAGGTGCGGACCTGTATGTAGTTTAGTGCCACATCCGCCATGAGCGTGGTCAATACATCCTTCAAACCGGCACGGGTTGCCTGGAGTTCGGCTCGGGCCGCCTGTACGGAACGCCTTGTCCCTCCGAATATATCCAGTTCCCAGGTGGCATCGAACCCGGCGTTGTAATAATTGTTGATTTCACCTCCTCCCTGGGTGCCCATGTTTTCGCTGGAGCGCCGTCTCTTGGCGGCTCCCTGTGCATCCAGGCCCGGGAACAGGGAGGCCCTGGACATTCCCATTCTGGATCGAGCCTCGCGGATCCTGGAGAGAGATGCGTTTAAATCCAGGTTCCCTTCTGCCGCCCTTTTCTGCAACTCCACCAGCAGGGGATCGTCAAACACCTCTTTCCACCAGCTGGCCAGGTTGTCCTTGTCCGGCCTGGTCTGGTTCAGTCCCTTTTCCATCTCTGCCTGCCACTTTTGTTGCGCAGGATGGGGTTCCATCCCTTGGTAGTCCGGGCCGACCATTACACAACTACCCAACAGCAGGGGCAGGATAAAAGGGATCCAGTAAAACGGCCCGGGAATTTTGTGATCTTTCCTTGGATTCTTTGCTTGGTCTGTTTGCATAATTATCACTTTTTCCGCCTTTATCGGATTTTTGAATGTTGATACCGCACTTGCCTTTTGCCTGCAATCACTGGGTTTAAGCTTGCAATCATCTATCCAGTACCGTCCTGCCCTGGGCTGTATTCATTGTCTGAGCGGTCCTTGTCCCGGATGCGCTGAAACAGATAGTAGAGGGACGGGATAATAAGTATCCCCACAGTGGTGGCAGCTATCATGCCGGAACAGACCATGGTCCCTATGTGTCTGCGGCTGACCGCGCCTGCTCCGGTGGCAACCACCAATGGAGCAACACCCAGGATAAAGGTGAAGGCAGTCATGAGCACCGGCCTGAACCTTTGGCGCGCACCTTGTATTGCTGAATCCAGGGTGGATGCGCCGGATTCTTTGTGACCCTTGGCGAATTCCACGATCAGGATGGCGTTTTTCGCAGCCAGTGCTACTAGTAGTACTGCACCGATCTGGGCGTATATGGACAAGGGGATCCCGGCTATCCAGACCCCGAGCAGTCCCCCCAGTGCGGCGATCATGACTGACAGCATAACAGGCAGGGGTATGTTCCAGCTTTCGTACAGTCCTGCCAGAAACAAGTAGGCAAACAGCACTGCCAGGGCGAACAAGTAAATTACGGTCCCGCTCGCCTTCTTTTCCTGGAAGGACATCCCGGACCATTCAGAGGTATAATCCCTGGAGAGCTCTTGTTTTACCAGTTTTTTCATGGTCTGCATGGCCTCGCCTGAAGAATATCCCGGTGCAGCATTGCCTTTTATGGGGATGCTGGAATACTGGTTGTAGCGCTTTATCATCCTGGGTCCCAACTGGGTGGATAATTCCACCAGGTTGCGCATGGGGATCTTGTCCCCCTTGTCGTTGGTGACGTACAGGTTTTTTATGTCTTCACGATGCATCCTGTAGGGAGCCTTGGCCTGCACCTGTACCTGGTAGGTGCGTCCGTACATATTGAAATCGTTCACATAGCGGGACCCCAGTTTCCCCTGCAAAGTGGAGAATACCCTGCTTACCGGCACTCCCAGGTCCATTAGCCTGGTGCGGTCCAGTTGCACGCGGATCTGGGGAGTGTCAGCGGAATAGGTGGTGTAGGCCCTGGCTATGGAGGGTTCCTGGTTTGCAGCTTTGATCAGTGATCCTGCCGCCCGGAGCATCTCACGGGGAGACTGTCCCTTGGTGGCCTCCAGCCTGAGGTCGAATCCTCCAGTGGATCCCAGTCCCTGGATAGGAGGCGGTACAAAGGAGAATACATTGGCAGTGGTGATGCTGCGGTATTTTCCTTGAGCATTTTGCCTGATGGCGTTCAGTTGGAGCTCCGGCTTGTCGCGTTTTTCCCAGTGCTCCAGGTCGCAGATCGCAAAACCCACGTTCTCGGATCTGCCGCTGAGCAGGCTGAAACCGCTGATCGCCAGGACATCCTCCACTCCCTCGGTGTTCAACAAGGTCTCGGTGATCCGCTCGTTTACTTGTTCGGTCCGCTTGAGGCTTGCTCCTTCCGGCAGGGTGATATCGTTGAAGAATCCCCCCTTGTCTTCCTGGGGAATGAAACTGCTGGGCAATTGAGTCGAGAGTACGCCCAGGCCCGCCAACAGGATCAAAAAGATGCCTACCGCAACTACCAGGTGCCGGATCAACCAGCCCACGCTGGAAGTGTATACATTGGTGGACACGCTCATGAGCTTGTTGAACCAGGCAAAAGGACCGCGTTTAGGCTCCTTGGTCTCCCTCAGGAACAAGCTGCACAGGGCCGGGCTCAGGGTAAGGGAATTAATTGCGGACAAGACCACGGAAACACACAGGGTGATCCCGAACTGCTTGTACAATAACCCCGTGATTCCGGGCATGAATGTTACAGGTACAAATACTGCCAGAAGTACGAAGGTGATTGCAATTATGGGGCCGGTGACCTCCTGCATCCCCTTGATACTGGCCTGTTTCCTGTCCAGCTTCTCCTCGTGCATGATCCTGTGCACGTTCTCCACCACAATGATAGCGTCGTCCACCACCAGTCCGATGGCCAGAATCAGGGCGAACAAGGTCAGGGTGTTGGCAGTGAATCCCAGGGCCAGCAAAGCTGCGAAGGTGCCTATGAGCGAGACCGGTATGGCGGCAGTGGGGATCAGTGTGGACCTCCAGTCCTGCAGGAACGCAAAGATCACCAGGACCACGAGCAGGAAGGTCATTCCCAGGGTGAAGACAATTTCCTTTATTGCCTCTTTTACGTAGTCCGTGGTGTCGTACATGACCTGGTAGGCTACGTCCCGGGGCAGGCTGATTTGATTTAGCTCCTCGCGCACCTGTTCCATGGTCTCCAGGGAGTTTGCCTCCGAGGAACGGTATATCGCCATGCTCACGGATTCCTGGTTGTTTACCTTGGCATCTATATTGTATTGGTTGCTGCCGAGTTCCACCTCTGCTATGTCCCCTACTCGCACCAGGCCGCCCTGTTGGTTGCTGCGGATAATGATATCCTCGAACGCCTGGGGGTTCTTGAGCCTCCCCTTGGCCTGCAGGGTGTACTGCATCTGTTGTCCCGGACTGCTGGGAGCGCTGCCCACGGAGCCCACCGTGGCCTGGATGTTCTGCCTCCGGATGGCCTGCACCACATCCCGGGTATTCAGGCCCAGGGCGGTTAGCTTGTCCGGTTTCATCCAGATGCGCATGCTGTATTTGTCCCCAAAGATCTGCACGTCGCTTACTCCCTGGAGCCTGACCAGTCTTTCCTTTATGGTCCTGCGCACGTAACTGCTCACGAACAAATCGTCCCTGCTCCCCTCTGGAGAGGTGAATGAAACCACTCCCAGCATATTGGTGGAGCGCCTGCGCACATCTATACCCTGGTCCAGTACTTCCTGGGGGAGTTGTGATTTGGCCAGTTGCAGCCTGTTCTGGACATTGACCTGGTCGATGTCCGGGTCTGAATCCACTTCAAAGGTGACGCTCAGGGAATAGGCCCCGGTATTGGAAGATTGGGATTCCATGTAGAGCATGTTCTCCGCGCCGTTGATTTCCTGTTCTATGGGGGCTGCCACTGTATCCCGCACGGTCTGAGCGTTGGCACCCGGATATAGCGCGCTTACCCGGATTACCGGGGGTGTGATATTGGGGTTGTCTGCAACCGGGATGTTGAATATCGCAATTCCACCTCCCAGCATGATAATAATGGCAATTACTACTGCCAGCCTGGGACGTTCTATAAAGATCCTGGAAAACATTGTTTATTTTTCTCCCTCTGAAAGTTGTACCGTTTTACCGGGCTTGGCCTTTTGTATCCCTTCCACGATAACCTTTTCCCCTTTTTCAAGGTCGGAGGAAACCGCTGCCTTGCCGGAGAAGATTTTTTCCGTCTCTATCCTGCGCTTGTGGACCTTGTCCCTTTTGTCCACCAGGAGTACAAAGGCCCCTTCCTGGTCCCTCTGCACCGAGGACAGGGGTACTACAGGCAGCATCTCGGGCTTGGTCCGGGTGAGCAGGACATTTGCATATTCCCCTGGTATGAGTTTCCCTTGGGGGTTGTCGAACTTGGCCCATACAGCTATGGTTCCAGTACTCCGATCCATTTTGTTGTCCAAAAATTCTATTTCGCCCTCGTGGGGATAAGAGGATCCATCCGGAAATTGTAATTTTACCGTCAGATTCCGCTTTTTGGACTCCCGGTCCATATCCTGCGTGGCATTTTGGATAAGCGGGATATTCTTTTCACCCACGGAAAAGACCACCCGGATGGGGTCTATTTGCTTGATTTGGGCAAGGGTGCCGGATCCGGGTGATACCAGGTCTCCCCTGTCAAAATCGCTCTTGCCGATACGCCCGCTTACGGGTGCTTTTACCGTGGTGTAATCCATGTTGATCCTTGCCGTGTCCAGGTTCGCCCTGGCTTGTTGCAACCTGCCCTTTGCCAGGTCCTTTGCTGCTATGGCATCCTCCATCTTTGTCCTGGGTACGCTTTCGGCCTTGGCTGTGCGCAGCCGCCTCAACCGGCTTTTGGCCTTGAACAACTCTGCCTTGGCCTGAGCCACTTTTGCCTTCGCAGAAGCGAGGTTTGCCTTGTAGGGTGGTTGTTCGATTACATAGAGCAGGTCTCCTTTTTGCACAAGAGATCCCTCCCGGAATTTGATCTTTTCCAGATATCCTTCCACCCTGGCCCTCAAGCGGACGGATTGTATTGCCTGCACGTGCCCCACGTATTCTTGGGGAGGATTTACGTTTTGCAGTTCTACTTCCCGGGTTTTGACCAGCGGGGGAGGGGTTTTCCTGCCCTGGTCCCCAGGAGCGGCAAGTCCGCTTGTTGGAAGCATTGTAAAACAGATAAGCAAAGCTGATAAAAAGTATCTCATGAATTCATGTCCTCCATATTGCATGTGCAAGTTTTTTTTGGATTGGCAGTCCGGAATGATCGATTTGTAAATCCACCCGGAATGTTTCTCGGGAACAAAGTTAATATGCTTTTTATCCAGGGAAAATCAGCAGGGCTCCCACAGGGTGTGGCGAACCAGCCCGTGCTGCGCCAGGTATCTGGAGATCAGCAAGCCGCAATTGGTTTTTTTGCGTGGCTGCTCACCCTCTTTCCAGGCAAGTTGAATGCTGATTTCGTTTGCCACGTCCAGGTTCTGGTAACAGGCAAACCACTGGGCCCCGGAAGCATACCCCGATCCTCTAAATGCGCTCAGATTTTCCAATACGTTAAGATATTGCTCGGAACTTGATATTCTTGCGTGTATGTTTTCTATCCACATAGGTTTTCCCTGTCAGCTCTCAGTACTAGCAAAATGTTTGCCAATAAATACAAAACAGTAAAAGCAGTATGTTATAAGAAAGCCACCTCATTGTTTACATTATACAGTGAATGTCTTACAACATTACGTAAATCAGGTTTGATTTCACCGTATAATGTGAGGAGGGTCATGGAATATTCAACAGAATCCTTTTTCAGGGAAGCTGTATTGCAGATTTGCAGCAGCTTGGACATAAACAAAGCATTGGAAAGGTGTCTGAAGTATCTGCAGGAATTCATCCCTGTAGATTCCATGGACCTTTCCGTCTACCTGCCGGATGTACGGATGCTGCAATTCGTCGCAGTAGCAGGGGAAAAAAGAAACCAGCACAGGCCCAATGCCATATCGGTTCCGGCAATTGATTGGGAGGCCCCGGAGAACCATCGCGAAGGGTTGCCATATATGCATTTTGTTAACAATCCCGACAGGGATCCGAATTTTACGGATATATTACAGCAACTCGATATTGATCCCGACTTTTCGGTGATTATTATGCGCCTGTCCCTGGATGGTAGCTATATTGGGGAAGTGGCGGTGATAGCCCATGGCAAGAACAGGTATACAGAGCAGCACGGGCGTCTTTTCGCACTGTTGAGGGACCCTTTGGGGATCGCCCTGGCCAATGCCCTCAAACACTGGGAGGTGGTTAGGCTCAATGAATTGTTGGAAGACGACAGCCGGTATTTCCAGCAGGAGTTAAGGGCCAGGAGTGGTGGAGAAATCGTGGGCGCGGATTTTGGCCTGAGCGGTGTTATGCACCAGGTCCAACAAGTAGCCCCCCTGGACAACCCGGTTTTGCTTCTGGGTGAGACCGGTACTGGAAAAGGGATTATTGCGGATAGCATCCACAATCTTTCCCATCGCTCCCAGGGGCCAATGATTACCGTGAACTGCGGATCCATTCCCGGTTCCCTGCTGGAGAGCGAGTTGTTCGGGCACGAAAAGGGGGCCTTTACCGGAGCGGAGCGCCAAAGGCGGGGGCGCTTCGAGCGCGCCCAAGGGGGTACTGTTTTCCTGGACGAGATTGGGGAACTCACCCTGCAATCCCAGGTCAAGTTGTTAAACGTCCTGCAAAACAAGGAGATTGAAAGAGTAGGGGGGAGCGAGCTCATATCTCTGGACATCCGGATTATCGTGGCCACCAACCGGGATTTGGCGGATATGGTCAAAAAGGGGGAGTTCAGGGAGGATTTGTGGTATCGTCTCAATGTATTCCCGGTCCTGGTTCCGCCGTTACGCCAGAGAAAGGAAGATATCCCGGCATTGGTGCATCATTTCCTGCAACGCAAGACAGCGGAATTAAAACTCATGTTTCGCCCCAAACTGCCGGACGGGGCGCTGGAGAAACTCATGGCCAGGGATTGGCCGGGAAATGTGCGCGAATTGGAGAATTTTATCGAACGGGCCATGATTTTGTCTTCCGGAAAAGAGTTGAATATCGATCCCTTGCTGGAAAATGAGGATAGGGCGCAGTATGTTGGGAAGTCAGAAATCCCTGGACAGGAGCAGCCCTTCCCTGACCTGGATACTGTCACTGCCCGCCATATACGCAAAGCCCTGGCCCTGGCCGGGGGCAAGATAAGCGGGGCTGGGGGAGCGGCGGAATTATTGGGAATACACCCCAATACCCTTAGGCAGCGCATGGACAAATTGGGGATTGAATACAAGCGCGGTTCCGGTAAAAGGGGATAAAGAAGACTTTCTTTCCGCACAATTTGAAAATGCTTGTACTTTTTCAGCTCTCTACAGTAACCCTGGCGTGATCGTATCCTTGCATCCCTTCCAGGATCGCCCGGGGGCCGCAGGAAAGCGGGATATTGTTCAGCTCCGCCTGTTTGCAGGATTGCCAGAATCCGGCCGGAAGTTGTTCCAGTAACTCTTCCAGGCGCTGCCTGGACAGCAGGATTCCCTTTCGCAGGATCTTGGGTCCTATTTCTGGCACCAAGAGGTTAAATAATTTCAGTTTGATAGGTCCCCTGGAGTGGTCCTCGGTGCTGTCCGGGTGCCCGCTCTGGTGTTCGGAGATGGACCCGCGCATTGGGGCGTAGGGACTGTTTACCCGCATGCAGGCGCCCATGAAGCCTGGCATGGCACCTGAGAGGGTTAGGGTGGAATTTTTCGTACTAACAGGGGTTTGAAGGTCGTCCACCGGATTGCGGTTTAAAAAGATAGTGCTGATCCTCTCCTGGATGGTATCCTGTTCCAGGTTAAAATCCAGTAGCAGGATATTTTGTATGCTCCTGCCCAGTTGAATCTCTATGTGAACTCCCTCTCTCAAGACAAAGTACCAGGAAGTGAGACCCTGGGAGGTGGTTTGAAAAAAGATCTCTGCTGGCGTGGTTGGAGTGTCTGCATTGAATTGCAAGTTGCTGTATCCTGTTTTTGGCTAGAGGTGTAGAAAATTTTGATTGGCCGAGGGATGCCTGTAAAATAAATTGTCCATGGTGATAAACCCTCTGGCGGCCAAGTATGTTGTGCCGCCAGAGGGGCTTTGTACAGGATCCTACCAATTGTATACAGAATCCAGTTCTTCATCCGATATGTCAAAGCTCTGGTTGTGGGGCTCCAGCTTCTCCCTCTTGAAATAGCGGGGAAGACGGTCGTGGGCTGCATTAAACCCCGCCCGCTTGTTAAAGTCCCGCTCGTTGGAGAGGATGGATTTGCCCAGTCCGTTTACATCTTCAGCAGTCAACTGCAGGCCGTAACAGGCGTTGATCATGTCGATAAGCGCCTGGAAGGTATCGGATTGGTCCAGGATAGCGAAGGCGATGAACAGGCACATGCCGGTAGCGTCCACCGCTGCGGTGGCAATCTGCAGGTCCCGGGAGAGATCCACTTGCCCGGAACTGCCCAAGGGGTCCACGCTGCCACCCACCTGGAGCAGGTTCGAGGTTACTGCGTAGCCGGCGGTATGGTCCGCACCCATGGTGGTGGTGGCGTAGGTTACTCCCTGGCCCTTGACTGTCCTGGGATCGTAGGCGGGCATGGATTGGCCCTTGACTACGGGGGCCCTTTCCAGGCCGTAACACTTGGCAGTGGTTTCCGCCCCGCTACCCAGGATGCGTCCCAGCGGAGTGCCCTTTCCGGCTTCGTGTACCAGGTTGATAGCTCCTTCCGCGTCTCCGAATTCGATAACCCCGGCTTCCATGGCCACTCCTATGGCAGCACCCATCTCGATGGTGTCGAATCCGTAGTCGTCGTCCAAAAAATCCAGCTTGGCTATGGAGTCCAGGTCGCAAATATCGCAATTTCCTCCGTGGGACCAGACTGTTTCGTATTCCGGCTGTTTGGTGACAAAATTGCCGTCTTTGTCCAGAAAATCCCCGGAACAGGCTATTACGCAACCTCGATGGCAGCCATGCGATGTGCGTCCGCCCCTGCTGGATTCAAGTTCAGCCAGGGATTCCCCGCTGATTTTTTCCGCATTGTTGTACTGGCCGGTTTGAAAGTTGTAAGTGGGGTATCCGCCCGCTTCGTTGACTACATTGGTAAGTACGTTGGTGCCGTAGGCAGGGAGTCCCTGCCCGGTGACGGCGTGTTCCTTCAATCCCTGAGTGAAGCGTTTGTTTGCCTCCTTGAACTTTTCCTGGTCCTGGGGCTGGAGCATAGTGGTTCCGTCTCCGTCCAGCAGGATGGCCTTGATTTTCTTGGATCCCATAACTGCGCCCACTCCGCCTCGTCCGGCGTGTCTGCTGGGCCTGTCCTCCGGGTCCGTAATCGCCACCGTGGAATTGGCCATACGCATTTCACCTGCAGTGCCGATGCTGATCATGCAGCCCTTTTTGGTGTACTCTTCCTTGAACTTGTCCATGAGCTGATAGTTGGTCAGCATGCGCACGCTATCATCCTCTTGGATCTTGACTCCGTCCTTGGATATGCGCACGACAAACAGGGAATCCTTGCTTGCTTCCCCTTCCAGGACTATGGCTGCGTACCCGAGCTTGGCCAGTACTTGTGCCCCCTGTCCGCCGGAATTGGCTTCCTTGATGGTTCCGGTGAGCGGGCTCTTGCAACCTACCGAGATCCTGCCTGAATTCACCGCTGCCGTGCCGCTGAGCAGGCCGGGTGCGATTACCAGCTTGTTTTCCGGGCCCAAGGGGTGGCAGTCCGCCGGCACCTCCTGGTTGATCAGGGCGGAAGTCAGTCCCCTGCCTCCCATGCCTGCGTAATCG
>CAJXKR010000069.1 GCA_913055815.1 uncultured Desulfohalobiaceae bacterium
CCCGGTCCCACTGAAGAAGTCTTTGAATTCAGTCCTGAAGACGAATCAGGACGTGGAGTCTACATAATTTCCCAACTAATGGATAGATACTACTTTGAAACCACATCCAAAAAAAACAAACTCATTCTGGAAAAAAAATTAGAGGAGAATTTATGGAACCACTAAATGTTGAAAAAAAGGGAAATGTAAGCATTATTCGATATTCCGGAGAACTGACCCTGGAAGTAATTGAATCCTTGAAAAAAGAAATGCAGGACCATTTATCGGATGAAGGCACCTCTACCCTTGTAATGGACCTTTCCCAAACCGTATTTTTGGACAGTTCAGGCATAGGCTTTCTAGTACATTTAAATAATCGTAAAAAATCACACAACAAGGAATTTTATCTCTTGCAACCTTCACCTCAAGTTCGCAAAACACTCAGTTTGGTAAAACTGCTGGATTTTTTCCACATACTGGAAAACGAAGAGGAGTTGGAAAACTTAACATCCTAAACAGGCACAGTCCGATTTTTTGGACACCACTCCCCAGGAAAGCCAGAGGCATATTCCGAGGTAAAAGAAGCAGCGGACAGCTGTATTTTTAGATAAGATTTTTACACTGATTTTAATACTGATTATAACTCAAGGGTAACAACAAGTATTGTTTATTGCTTCCAAAATTCCGGAAACAATAATATAATTACAGTATAGATCTCCAACCGGCCCAAAAACATACACAAAGTCAACAACCATTTACCCAACAGGGAAAAATTTGCGTAGCTGGACATTAGTCCCCCGCATCCCGGTCCGGGGCCTATATTTCCGCTACAGGCAACAACTGAGCCCAAGGCAGTCAAAACATCCAAGTCCACAACACTCAAAACCATGGTAAAAACAAAAATCAATCCCAGATAAAGCAGTACAAACCCACACACCCCTTTGAGGACATCGTCGGAAATCCTTTTTTGATCCATTTTGACATGCAAAACAGCCCTGGGATGTACCAACATTTTGAGTTCTCTACTTGCCTGCTTGCCCAAAAGCAGAACCCGCACGAATTTCAAACCTCCGCTGGTGGATCCTGCCATACCTCCGCAGAGCATACACAACAAAAGGACTATCAGCGGAAAAGTTCCCCATAAACCGTAATCCCCGGTTACAAATCCCGAAGTGGTCATAACCGAGACAGTCTGAAAAAGACTATATCTAATGGCCTGCAAATAACTGCCAAAAACATCACCCCAGATAAATAGCGAGATAATCAAACAAACCATCAGGATGGCATAAGTAAAGAATCTGAATTCGGAGTTGTAAATATACCCGCTTATTTTGCCTCTAAATAGTCTGAAGTGCAGGGCGAAATTTACAGCAGCCAGATACATGAATACTATTATTATGATCTCGACATACAGACTGGAAAAAGCCTTGATAGACCCGTTTTTGGTAGAAAATCCCCCGGTAGAAACAGTACTGAAGGTATGGCAACAAGAATCGAACAGGCTCATACCTCCCAGGAACAATAAGATAACTTCCGCCGCGGTCAATGACAGATAGGTAACCCACAGGAACTTTGCGGTGTCACGTAATCTGGGCCTGAGTCTGTCCGAGGTGTGGCCCGGGACCTCTGTTTTGTAGAGCTGCATACCGCCCACACTCAAAAATGGCAATACCGCCAGGGAAAGCAATATAATCCCCATGCCTCCGAGCCATTGGGTTAGGCTTCTCCAGAACAAGATACTAGGGGGGAAGGATTCAACATCACTTAGTACCGAAGCGCCTGTGGTAGTAAATCCGGACACGGATTCAAAGAAACAATCCGTGAAATGAGGGAATAATCCACTCAAGACAAAGGGCAAGCTGCCGAATAGACTGGCACAAAACCACCCCAGTACTACTAGAACAATCCCTTGTTTATGGTTCATTGCCGGGTCTGCGTTTTTGGTCTGGCAAAACAGGACCAGCATAATTCCAGGGATCAGGGCCAATAACCCGGATACCAAAAATACTCCCAGCATGTCGTCCTGATAATACCAGGAGACAATCGCGGGCAACAGTTGGGCTATCCCTACCAAGCAAATAACAATACCCACTAGTCGCAACGTTACTTTCCAGCGCATAACGGGAAACTCTCTTATTTTCCGGACAGTGCCTTTTCCACTTTGGAGATGTTCTTACTGGTGGATAGAATAACCACTCTGTCCCCGGGATAAATATAATTTTCCCCGGTAGGAATCATCACTGATTCACCTCGTATTATGCACAGGACAATGATCTCCTTGGGCAAGTCCAGATGTTTGATGGGCTTGTTGATCAAAGGGGAGCTCTCCTTGGCTATCACCTCCAGGGCCTCTGCTTCCTCTTTTATGGATAAACTGCTGATGACCGTACCCTGCCGAACATGCCTCAAGATGCTGTTTGCTGCAGCCAACCTGGGAGAGACCACGTGTTCCAGTCCGATAGTCTTCATAAGCGGTATATAGGCGAGCTTGTTCACCCGGGTAATGGTCAGGCCGGCCCCCAGGTTCTGGGTAAGCAGGGAGCACAGGACATTATTCTCTTCATCACCTGTGAGGGTGACCACCACATCCAACTCCCCAACATTTTCCTGTTGCAGGAGATTTTGATCCCTCCCGTCCCCGTGCAGGACAATGGTTTTATTCAGATTTTCAGCCAAAAAGTCACAACGGTTCTTGTCCTGCTCCAAAAGCTTTACCTGCAATCCCTTTTGCTTTTCCAGATCAGCAGCCAACTTGTACCCGATATTGCCTCCGCCGATGATCATGATTTTCCGCTGAACCTTGGCCACCGATCCAAAAGCCTTCAATATAGTGGGCAGATCCTTATTGATACATACGAAATAAATCAAATCACCTGCCTTTATCTTGTTGTCCCCACTTGGGATGATTATCTTGTCCCCCCTTATAATAGCCGCGATAATAAATTCCGGGACACCGACTTTTTTCTTCACATCCATCAGCTTATAATCCTTCAACTCGGTATTTTCCCGGATCCACATCCCGATCAACTTGATATTCACATCGGAAAATTCGCTAATTTCTGCTGCCCCTGGAGCACCCATCAGGCGTTTAATGGAACCTATTACTTCCTCTTCCGGATTAATCACGATGTCTATCTGTAACAACTCCCTGGCCAATTTGTCCTGGAACTCGATATATTCAGCATTCCTAATCCTGGCCACTTTGACTATTTTGGGTGACAAAATATTGGCAAAAGTACAAGCGATCAGATTTATCTCGTCGCTATCAGTTGCAGCGATCAGGATGTCTGCCTCTTTCACCCCTGCCTGCTCCAACATGCGGGGGCTGCTCCCGGATCCCAGCAAAGTATCCACGTCCAGGCGTTCAGAGACCTTGGAAAGCACCTCCTGGTGCTTATCTATAACCAATACCTGTTTATTCTCCGCAGCAAGCCGCCTGGCTATATGAAACCCTACTTCTCCGGCTCCGATAATTATGGCTTTCAAATCCAATTCTCCTTAAGTTTTTCCTATTTCCCATGAGGAGGCGTATCTTAATAAGTCGACGAACAATTTTGAAGATTGACGAAGCCAAACTGGAAAATGGCAATTTCAGAATGAAAACTTCTATTCCCCGATAATCTTCACCAGGACCCTCTTATTCCTTCCTCCGTCAAATTCCCCGTAAAAAATCTGCTCCCAGGGCCCGAAATCCATACGGCCCTGTGTTATGGCTACCACCACTTCTCTGCCCATCACCTGTCTCTTCATGTGCGCATCAGCATTATCCTCTCCCAGATTGTGCCTGTACTGATCCACCGGTTCATGGGGCGCCAACTTCTCCAACCACTCGTCGTAATCCTTGTGCAATCCGGATTCATTATCGTTAATAAACACAGAAGCAGTAATGTGCATGGCATTTACCAGTACCATTCCTTCCTGGACACCGCTTTCCCTGAGACAATCTTCCACGTCTCCGGTAATATTCACCAACCCCCTTCTTCCCTTGACATGATACCAAAGTTCCTTCCGATAACTTTTCATATATTATCACCTCCTGAAGTATACATCTGCTCTTTCTTATTAAATACAGTATTAGTTTTTGCAGTCTTTACACAAAATCAAACAGTTAGTAAATTAATATCTATTAAAAAACTGCTAAAATCCCTTGTCAAGTCCTGTATACAAAGTTAATATCATTTTGAGTGATCAAGGGACGATACCAAACAGTTACAGTCGCTAATGGGATAAATATATTCCCACGGCAAAATTTTTGAAAATAGCACCTGCTCAAGATGCAATTTTTTCTTCCCGGATCCAAAGTAGCAAGATATAA
Source organism: uncultured Desulfohalobiaceae bacterium (assembly GCA_913055815.1). Taxonomy (GTDB): domain Bacteria; phylum Desulfobacterota; class Desulfovibrionia; order Desulfovibrionales; family Desulfothermaceae; genus CAJXKR01. The sequence goes on from CAJXKR010000069.1 coordinate 4,295, forward strand.
TCTCTCTGTGCCTGTTTGGTCAAGGAGTAATCAAAGATTTGGAATTAGCGAGGCGAATTTTCTAGTAAAATTTATAAAAAAGGAGAATACAACCATGTTGGATCTAATCAAAAAGACAGTACTGGCAAGCATAGGAACCGCGGCAGTAACCAAAACCAAGGTCCAGGAAACCATGCATTACCTGGTGGAACAAGGGAAGCTCACCACTGACGAAGCGGAGCGCTTGACCCAGGAAATGACTGAATCCGGGGAAAATGAACTGAGCGAAGTCAGGGAACAATTCCGGGAAACCATAAAAAAGATAATGCAGGAAATGAATGTGGCCAACAATCAAGATCTGCAGGAACTGCGCTCCAAGGTGGAAAATCTTGAAAAAAGACTGGAGATCCAGGATTCCAATCAAGGGGATAATTCCTAACTAGTTTGGGATGTAGCTTAGTTATCAGATTCCGGAACATCCTCCAATCCAGCCCAAGGTAAGGGCTGGAGAAAATTCGACACAAGAACTACGAGGTAGTCTTTTTGGACATACAAACCATACCCAGGCTAAACAGGGCCAAAGATATCCTGCTCACCCTGATCAAATACGGGTTCGGGGATATAGTAGACAGACTGGAACTCAGGAACAAACTGCTCCCCTTCAGGGTGAAAACCCATGAACACTCCAACAAGAGTACCTGGGAAAGGATCATCCTGGTATTAACCGAACTGGGTCCCACCTTTATCAAATTCGGTCAGATTATGAGTCTGCGCCCGGACCTCATACCGGGATCATTGATCCGTGAACTGAGCAAGCTACAAGATGATGTGGCCCCCAATTCCTATCAAGATATAAAAGCCCAGGTGGAGAATTCCCTGGGCAGTCCCATAGAGGATATCTTCCTGGAATTTGAACAAGAGCCCTTGGCTGCCGCTTCTCTTGCACAAGTACACCGGGCTGTACTCCGGGACAACAACAATACCGTAGTGGCAGTAAAAGTACAGCGTCCGGGAATAAGGAGGATAATCAAGAAAGATCTGGACATCTTGGCTGCATTGGCAAAACAAATTCACGAAAGGGTGGAATTTCTAAGGATATACAACCTCCCCAATTTGGTAGAGGAAATGAGGAAACTGCTTTTAAATGAACTGAACTTTGAAAAGGAAGCCAAAAACATTCGCCTGGCAAAAAACAATTTTGCCAAGGATCCCAATTTGTATTTCCCCAAGACCTTTCCGGACTATTCTTCTTCTCAAGTCCTGGTAATGGAACTGGTGCAGGGGAAAAAACTGAAACACACCCAAGATCTCCCCAAAAAGGAAAAAACCAGGCTGGCCAAAGTGGGGATAAATTGCACCTTGAAACAGATATTGGAGGACGGATTTTTCCATGCTGATCCGCATCCCGGCAACATCTTCATCTTGGATGACGGCAGGGTAAGCTTTTTGGATTGGGGAATGGTGGGCAGGATAACACCCAATACCAAAATGCAGCTTTTAAATTTGTTTGAAGGGGTTTTGAACAAGGACAGCGAGATAATCCTGAAAGTCTTTCTATCTTTTTCCGTATCCACTGAACCGATTGACAAGAACCAACTCCAAAGCGAACTGATCGATATCCTGGACGACTATCATTCCGTTCCTCTGAAGGAAATCAATATCGGGAACCTATTATCCGCACTTACCAATATCTTTCAAGAATACAAAATCACTATAAAATCAGAAGTGGCTCTGTTGATAAAATCCATAGTCACCAGCGAAGGGACCGCACGCCTTCTCTATCCGGAGTTGGACGTGGTCTCGGAAGCAGAGCCCTATATCAGGAAGCTGCTCAAGCAAAAATATTCCCCTGCTCACTTATTCAGGCAACTCAGGCTGAACCTGGGCAATTTCCTGCAACTGCAAAAGGATCTCCCCAATCAATTAAACGACATTCTGAGCCAGATAGAAAACGGCAATCTATCCATAAATTTCAAACACAAGGGCCTGGATGACCTGCGCCACACCCTGGATCATATAGCCAACCGCTTAACGTTGGGGATTATCACCGCCTCCATGATAATCGGATCCTCCATGATAATTACCACGGGTGTCCCGCCCCTGCTCTTGGGCTACCCCGCCCTGGGACTGATTGGATACCTGCTTTCCGCTTTTGTGGGAGGATGGCTGGCAGTGGATATCATCAAGAAACGAAAAATGTAAATCCAGAATTTTAACTTACATGCCCTGACGGAGACAACGAGGCATGCAAGAAGTTAACCGCTATCGGTTATCAGTTATCTGGTTAAGAACTGGTATTCACGGATAGCAGATAACAATTAACGGTCAGATAACTGTCTTTCATGTTAACTCCCATGCCCTAACGTGCACAACGAAGCATGGGCAATCTCGTCAACGAATCTTTTCGTTGCGAGAAAAGGTTCTCAACTTGTAGAATAAACATGCTATTAGTGCTTTTTCTTACTTAAAACTCTAAAACTTAAAACTTTTTCATGTTATATCCGGATATTCCAGATCCGGTTTGCCAAACCTGGATCTCAACCTATTCATCCAGCTAAACAAGTACCGCTGCCTGATAAGTCTTTTCTCCAACCTGTACTTCCCTGGAAAGTTGAGCAACAACAAGCCGATAAAAACGGTAATCAGACCCTGCCCGGGAGTAAAAAGCATAATCAGTCCCATAAGCAAAAAAAACGCACCAATAAGATTCTTCAAAATGATCCAAGAGATGCTTATAAAGGGAGAAACATTCTCTTTGAAAAAGGAAAAGGGCTTTTCCCGGGCAAAGTAGTCCGCTGGGATATGGATTACAACAAGTGGTATCACCACCAGGGAAAATAGCAGGAGCAGAAGAGATAAACTGCCCAGAATCCAAAAGATCTCGGAATATTCCTTAAGAAACTCCACAACAAGATCCATATCCATAACATACCAATAAAACGGGAAACATTGCAAACTCTTATCAAACACAGATAGGACTGCACCAACACGCTAGCCTTGCCGGGTGGACCACTTTTGCTCTGAGTGCTTATCCAGCACTCAAGAGGCCCGGATAAGCAAGTCGCACAGTGGACCACCCGGCTGCGGCTTTAATTGATACAAGCTATCAGGGGATTAAAGTAGAAAGACGGCTACTGCTGATCCGCGGCAAACATGGCCGCCCCAAGTGCCCCAATCGTATGCGGATCTTCCGGTATTTGCAGTTTGTTACCCAGACTCCTTTCCAGTTCTTTAACCACCCCGGTATTTTTTGCTACCCCTCCGCTCATGGCGAATTTTTCCTCTTTGCCCACTCGCTCCAGCAAGGACAATGTTCGCTGCGCAATACTGCTGCAGACTCCCCTGGCTATAACCTCCATGGGTGTATCTTCCGCAATATGCGAAATCACTTCGCTTTCTGCAAACACGCTGCACAAGGAGGTAATGTTTGCCGGGTAATCCGCCCGGAGAGCCAGAGGTCCCAGATCATCCAAGTCCACCTCCAGGGTCCTGGCCATCATTTCCAGGAAACGCCCGGTCCCTGCAGCGCATTTGTCGTTCATCAGGAATTTGCGCACACCTCCGTTTTGATCCACCGCAATCGCCTTGGTATCCTGCCCGCCGATATCTATTATCGTCCTCACCCCTTGCACCGAATGGGCCATTCCCCTGGCATGGCAAGTAATTTCAGTAATAACCTCGTCTGCAAAAAACACCGCATTCCTGCCGTAACCGGTAGCTACACAACCCTTGATACGGCTCGAGAGCCTGTCACTGTATATGTGTTCATACAACCTGGATATCGCCTTCTTGGCACTGGCACCGGTGTAAAACACCTCCCGGGAATAAATATTCTGATTCGCATCCACAAGCACTGCCTTGGCTGTTTCCGAGCCAACGTCTATACCCAGATACAGACTGTCCTGGTCCGTGTTCACAGAATTCCCGGTGGTCCGGGTCCTCTTCATCAACTCCGCAAAACTGGCAAGCCGGGTCTTGATCTGACCTTCCCCGAATTGCCTGTCATCTATACAATCCCCGTGCAGTTCCAAAAAAGGGACCCCCAACTCATCCATTTTATCCGACAATGCCCTGACAGCACCGCATCCCTGCCTGCATCCCCAGTGGGAAAAATGCAACACCCCGTCGACATTGTGTTCTTGTATCAAGTCTTTTGCATTGCGAATCCTGTTTTCAACAGACCCCAGAAAAGGGCTCTGCAATATCTTTCCAGCCAGGCTGTAATAGGGATTTGCCGGATCTAGAGGTTCCCAGCTCACGCTGCTCAACTCGTCCATAACCGGCTTTATACCCATTTCTTCCGCCATATCGGTGATCCGGTAGTCCTGGACATAGGGATAGGCCAAGAGCCAGAGAATCCGGTAACAGGAATCATCATCAATGCCATGTGTACAGCAGCTTTCCAACTCCCGGACCAATCCGGACAAATTGTCGGTTAAAAACTGCGTGCCCATGAGCAACAAGGAGATCAAATTCAGGTTAAAGCCTTCAACCCCGTACAAGAAACTTCCCGGCCTGCTCCGGAGCTCATTCATCCGGAGCAAAAGTTCCCTGCTGCGGTTGCTTTGAGCCATCACCCGCTCCCAATCCCTGGAAGTAGCCTTTTGCCTCCCGGTCAACCCGATCAGCTTGTCTTCCAGCTCCCGCAGCTGAGAGGCAAGATACTCCCTGGCATCCAATGTATCGTGCTGGGGCACGTCTATCAACATATACGGGGCCCGCATCCTGTCTGCCATCTCTTCCAGGGTCTTGTTCTGGCCGTCGCAGAGATGGGAGGTTCCCACCACCAGTTGGTAGTCAGGCAGGTAATGCTCCAGATAGGCACCCAAAGTGGACCTGTGGAAAGTGCAGGTATCCCTGCTCATGCCCTCGAGCTCGCTGCTTTTCAAAAAATCCGGAGCCCTGTCCACAATCGTGGTGATAGGAGCCAAAAACTCGGTAAACATGGGGGATACTCCGTACAAGTGCAGTATCTCTGCAGGAAGCAAGAATCCGGAAAGCACGGAAATCTTGCTTTTCTTGTATCCGTCCAGCAGGAGTTCCCCTGTCTTTAACTTGATCTTGTCAATTACCGGGGCGTTTTTCCTCTTGTTCTTCAGGTTCCTGAGGACAAAACTCTGCACCAGGAGCCTGGCACCCAACTGCGTAATATTCTTTTTATTCAAGGCATATCCCATATCCCCACCTCGGAAAACCTGCTACAAGATGCTGCAACCCCTGAACCAGGTAGCAGAATCAGTTCCTCTTTTTGTCCAAAAGTTCCAAAAAGGCCTCTATCCGAGTTTTCAACTGTCCCGGATCCTCTGCCAAATTCTCCCTTTCTATATGCAGGTATTCTATCTGCCTCTCCTTGAGCCTCCTTTCCAAACGCGGCAATTCAGATTGCAACAGATCGCAGAATTTCAGGGAATGGATGATCAAGCCGTCGCACTGGTAGTGCAATATGTTTTCCACTATCCTGTCCACCCGCTCCTGCATTCCCTGCATCCTGGAACAGGAGGACTTTTGCAGGTATCTTTGCGCAATTCCCTGCAGGGGAGGCAATTGCTCATCCACCAGGGTGTCGAAATGCCGCGAGGAAAGGCAGTGATCATCCAATACCACCTCAGCTCCGGCCTGTTCCACTATAGAGTAGATACTCCCCTCTTCCAAAAGGTTGCCGTAAAACATAATCCTTTTGGAGCCTGTCCTGTTCCGTAAAGGTTGATTGCTCCGCCCGGACAAGTCCTTCATAAATTCCTGCAGGCAACTATTGAATCTTTCCCTGTCTGCTGTAAAACTTGTCCTGCAAAGGTCAAGCAGTTCCTCGCCAGAGAGCAAAGCGGGATTTTGACTGCGCAAATCAAAGACCTCCTGCATCAATTCCCTGGTCCTGTTCAAAGTATAAACCGCATCTGCAATATCCTGTTCCCGGATCTCTTTTCCAGTAAAGTTTTCCAACCCCTGTTTCAAATCCAATAATCTGTTTTGGAAAAACTCCCGGGCATTTTCCCCACGCTTTCTGGGTACATCCAGGTTATAGACAAAACCGTTATCAAGATACAGACTCCAAATATCGGACAATCTGCGCATGGCATCACAGGAGAGCACAAACACCGTGGCGCTCAAAAAATGGTATCGTCCCTCCAATCCCGCGGAAAACAACCTGTGCACATAGGGACAGAGATTGGGGGCCAAATAGGCCTCACTCCCGGAAGGCAGGTCAGTTGCAGTAAGCAGGCGATACGGTGTAAATCCCGCTGCCATCAACAGTTCCTCCGGGGTGTAGGAACACACCCAGCCCATATACTGGCTGTCATCTTGCGGTCTTGACTTTTCCCTTATTTCCTCGATATTCATATTAAACCCCAAGCCCTGGCCGGGCACAACGAACGATGGGCAATCTCGTCTACGGAGTAGCGAGGGCAATCTCGTCTACGGAGTAGCGAGAAAAATTCTTGTTCTTACACTTAAAACCTTAACACCATAACACTCTAAAACTTTTCATATTAAGTTAATAGTTATCATCAGTTATCTGGTTAAGAACACGCATTCCCGGATAACAGATAACTGTCCCACATCGCTATCTTTTATTGCAGCAAATTCTCAGTTGTCCCAACCAAACAAAGATGTTAAAAAATTCATCTCTTTGCAAGCATTTATTTGTATCCCTCCAAATTTGGATTGCAATATACACGCTCACAGAGGTTTTATAACAACTATGGCAAAACTGACTCTGAACTCAATAAGCAAATCCATTGGCGAACGCAGCTTGTTCGAGGATGTCTCGCTGACACTCGAAGACTGGGACCGGCTTTCCATTACCGGACCCAACGGTTGCGGCAAAAGCACCCTGCTTAACATTATCTGCGGCCTGGACAAACCGGATTCCGGTTCAGTGGATATCAGCCCCTCCCAGTTGGGGATAGGGTATTGCACGCAGGACATAGAGGCACAAGACCTCTCCCGCATACTTATTGACTGGGTACTGGAAGCCCTTCCTTCCTGGAACGAATTCTGGCAACGCTGGCAAAAAGCTCAAGACGCGGGTAACGAAAAGGAAATGCAGCGTCTTGCGGATGAACAAAGCAGGTTGGAGAATTTCTATGGCTATCATCCGGAAACCAAGGCCAGGAGCATCTTGCTGGGACTGGGTTTTGACGAATCCATGCAATCCTCTCCCCTGCAAAATTTGAGCGGGGGATGGCGCGAAAGGGCAAAATTGGCCCAAGCCCTGATAAAGGGCTCGGATATACTCCTTCTGGACGAACCCACCAACCACCTGGACCTGGAGGCCCTGAACTGGCTGGAGCAATTCTTGAAGGGATTCAAGGGCATCGTGGTATTTGTAGCCCACGACCGCTATTTCCTGGACCAGATATGCAACCGGATATTGTACCTGGGGGACGGTTCCAAACCCATAACCCACAAGGGTAATTTCAGCAGTTTCCTTGCCAAGCAGCAGGAAGTCGAGGAAACCACCAAGAAGGAAATCGAAAAAATTGACAGGCAAATTGAGCACAAGCAAAAATTCGTGGACCGCTTTCGCTACAAGGCCTCCAAGGCTTCCCTGGCACAGAGCAGGATCAAGCAGATCCAGGCACTGCAGGAGAAAAAGCAGGAACTCCATCTGCCGGAAAAGAACAAGAACCTGAGTTTCCGTTGGCAACAGCCCCAAAG
>CAJXKR010000070.1 GCA_913055815.1 uncultured Desulfohalobiaceae bacterium
GAAGGCGGCTTTGGACTCCAGTAGGGTATGTTCAGTTTAAAGAACCTATTGACAGGTTTGTCGCTCACCCAATTAACCCCGCTTCTCACATGGCTTCTGGGATCCCTGACAATGTGAATATAATTAGCTTCTGGAAACTCTTCCATAAAATAGCGCAAATGCGATTTCAATGCCGGACTTATCTCAAAGTGCAGGATATTCTTGTCAATATTGTAAAAGGATTTATGGTAAAATTTTTTCAACAAGTCATCCAAAAGCTTTATTGAAATTCCTTGCCTACCCAGGTTCTGTATACTTCTAAAAAATCTGTGTCCCCTTTCGTGCCGGGAAGTAATTCCGGGAAGCTGAGATAATACATTATGGAGAAATACAGTTCCGGTTCGTCCAGTAAAAGAATAAACGCCAGCACCTATTGTTTCCCCCTTTTTAAGTAATTTGCACCTACTAAAGACATCTCAAATAGAATTCTTGAGCACGTTTTAACATCACTACCTTAGCTGTCTTTATTTTTGCAAAACTAATCACAGGTCATCTGGTACGTCATTGTACACACTCAAATGGCCAATCTCAGCACCCCAATCCCCGGGATCCCCAGAGGTATTAGGAAAAAATATATTGAGCCACTCTATTCTTACAGACAGTTACTCAAAATTCACAAAATCAAGTCATATTTTCTTGACAATTAGATTGGAGTTAGAGATGATTTTTATAATAACTTGAAGTATTATAAATAGACACTTTAAACCACTTACTAATCATTTGCAATATTTTATAATTCGGTTTCACTAAATCGTTTTATTATTTTACGTTAACAAGCTAGGAGATTTCCTGTCTCCCTTAACTCTTTACTGGTTAATCAATTCCCAAGTGGGAAAAACAAGTAAAAACAGGAGGTTAATATGACATGATTTCCAGGAAATCCATTCTCAAAATCTTTATAATTATCTGCACGATTATATTTTTTGCCCCCTCCAGCTCTGCTGAAAAAATCCTGCTGACCAACCCTGAACTCGACCAGATCTTTGCTCGCTCCACAATCATCCTGTCTGTTTACAACCTGCAAATTGATCAGCACATAGAGGCATTAGCCTACGCAGACCCGGACGATGGCGGTACAATAGTAATGGAGGATGTATCCACCTCATTTAGAATACACGAGAACCGCTGGCAAGACGTTCTAAGGATTGACGTTGCCCAGGTAGGCAAACCCATTTTTAATACAGATACCCCTGTCCCCACGGTAATTACACAGATAAATGATTTGCATATATCCAACTATGAAATGTCTTTTACTCTGGGAGTGCACGACGATACCAACCTGTCCGACGGTATAAGAGAACTGGAAAACAATGAAAAATTCGGGGAAGTTCATATAAAAGGAGACTTTAGGATTGCGGATGCGAAAATATACATAACCGCCCACTAGGCAAGGACGTTGTTCTAATCCGTTTCCCCTGGATAAAGAAGCAACAAGAACCTTCTTCCTAGAGATCACCCGGTTAACAGCCTCAAGTGAGCCCTGGAGCAATCGGTTTCGAGACCTTGTGGAAACACTACTTGTTAACACGCTTCAAATATGCTATTAAAAGTTTGCAGAACATAAATTAGTACTCAAGTTCTATTGCTAAATTTTCAGACTCGATTTATACTTGATTTAACTCCTTTTCAATTATATCAACAAATCTTAAACTTTTTACAGAATGTGGAGCTATGAATAAAAAAATTTCACCAATTATTATTTTGATCCTGCTCATCTTCGGTCTGTTAGGTGTTGCGAATGCTGATATGCAAAAGATGAGTGATGACGAATTGAGTAACTGCAGGGCAGTGGGATTTTCCGAATTCACGCTGCAAAATCAGATCGCTACGGCTGAATTCAATATCCATACTGACACCTATACAGAGATGGATTCCATGAAAATGGGATACTGGGACAACGGTAACATGGGATGGGACCAGAACTGGGAATCCGTGGATATGGGCTCATCTACTGATGACTTGAACATGAACAATTTTATCATGCAAGCAGAGTTTGAAAATATCGACGATCCGAGCTCCAGGAAATTAAAGAGTCTGAAAATAGGATACAAAGACGTCACCGGCACTATATCAGCGGACTTTAAAAGCCTTTCCCAATCCGGCAATTCGGCGAGGCAAAACAAGGGGCAGCAAACTTACGATTTTGACAAAGACAATTTGATTCTTGAAGTAAATCTGGATGGAGATATTGATGAAAAAGGAATCAGGGTGGATTTTGGCGATGCTCAGCCGCAATAAAACACCTGTAACCTGCATAACCAACTCTTGAAAACTGAATATTTATGAAAAAAAATACACCAAATGCAAAAACAGTGTTCACAATCATGACCGCTGTTCTGCTTTTGCTTAGTTCGCTTGCCCAGGCTGAGTTAAAGAAATTGGATGATCAGGAGATGTCCGGGATAAATGCGCAGGCAGGCATTAGCATTGCTGTAAACAATGCCACCTTTTACCAGCAGTACAGCTCTATTAGCTATCATGCAACTGACACCAACAATTCCGTGGCATTGAAAAATCTGCAAGTCAGCAACGGTACCGGTGGCTCCGCACGATTCAATTCCGGAGGTGTAGATGTTAACGGTGACGGGATTAAATCGCCTGTATCCATTGACGTGTTTACCAATCCGGGCGGCCATGCAATGGTAGGGCTCATGGTCCCTGACTGGGAACAGGACCTATTCTATAATGTGAAGGATTTTGAATTCTGCGGCAAGAATTTGGGCAAGCTCGAAATAGGCGATATAAAGATCCCCTCGTATTATTTTTACACTGGTCCCCACGCTGGTGCAGGCTTCGATATACAATTTACCCTGAGGATGAATGTGGATAATTTCAAATATATCTACAATGACGCTGATGACAATTTCAATCTGCAAGAAATATATTTGGCAAATGACTTTACCGAAAATGCAGATGACGACCCCACAGACCCATCTACCTGGGAGGCACAAGGTAATTTTAACCTTGGAGACATGAATGTGGACGGCAGCAGTACATACGACCCCATGACCATAGACGTGGTGCACCCTGACAACGATGTGGCGCAAGTAAAAATGAACATGCCCATGCAGGGAAGCATCAGGATTGAAAACGTACACTTCGGTTCCGAGGACTTCGGACCGGTAGCTATAGACGGACTCAAGGTGCACAAGATGGATGTTAGATTCAAGCCCTGATTTTTTGCTTTCAGCACACGGACAATACTGTCAAATTTTCCCGTGCCTGAATCTTGTTCCGCAACCTTTGAATCCCGCCGTGTACCCCTCGGCCTTCCGCCCCAAAAGACACCCTTAGTTTGGCCTATTCCATGGCAACACTTGCTTATAGATAGTAAATTTTTCAGATCTGGATTTACCCCTTAGCACGGAGCAAATGATCAGGGATACAAAGATTAAAGCATTAAAAGTCTGTCCCTTAATTCTTTCTTAATTCTTTTTTCAGTCTATGCTCTGGATTTAGTAAATTCCATTCATTGACTTTGCGCCTACTTTCAATGTATAAATTATAACAATGTTATGCTGAACAAACTAGGGGGAAGAATGTATAAGGACAAAGCTTCACTAGATGAGCTTTACAGGGAAATCGAAAGGCTAAAGGAACAAAACCGTATTCTTGAAAGACAACTTACGGATTCCACGGTAACTGAAAGAAAATATTTGACAATACTGGAAAATGTAGCTGAAGGCTATTTTGAACTCGATTTTTCGGGCAATTTTATATTTTTCAACGAAACCGTGTGCGAGGCCTTTGGATACTCCAGAGAGGAACTTCTAGGCATGAACAACCGGGACTACTGTTCTAAGGAAACTGCCGAACAGATGTACCAAGATTTTAGTACGGTCTACTCTACCGACCAACCGCTCAAGCAGAGGGAATATGAAATAATTACCAAACAGGGTTCCAAAAAGACTGTGGAGATCTCTGCTCACCTTTTGAAGGACAAAGAAAACCAACCCATGGGTTTTAACGGTGTGGCCAGGGATGTTACTGAACGAAAACAGTCGGAAAGGGCACTAAAGGAAAGAGAGAAAAAATACAGATTACTTGCCGACAACATAGGCGATGTAGTCTGGACTGCGGTCATTCAAAACGACGGCTCTCTGTTATGCACATACATCAGCCCCTCTGTTCGACATGTTCTGGGTTATACACCAGAGGAGGTCATTAACTACAATTTAGACTTTAACAGGATTTTTAACCCATCCTCCAGTTCGAAAATGTATGAACTGATGAAAGAGATCCTTGATGGACAGAATCAGGCCACCGAACATGAGAACTTCCCGAGGAGGATCGAGGTTGAATATATCTGTAAGAATGGTCTGCCCATATGGTGCGAGATCATAATCACCCTGCATAAAGATGACAAAGGACGTCTAATCGGGATTCAGGGTGTTACAAGAGACATCCACGAGCGCAAGACAATGGAACAACAACTCAGGGAATTGAACCAATTTGACTCCATGACCGGACTATATAACCGGGCTGTATTCGAACACGAGATGGAAAAGCTACAGAATAGCGAGCAGTCGCCTATAGGCATAATTATCTGCGATGTGGATGGGCTGAAGTGGATTAATGATACTCTGGGGCACCAAGCAGGGGATGAACTCCTTATTAAGGCCTCGGACATAATCAAGTCCTGCTTCAGAAAGAGGGACATAGTGGCCAGAATAGGCGGCGACGAATTCGCAGTCCTACTCCCGGAGACTGATGAGGAGGATATAGAAAATGTCTGCTCAAGAATTAGGAAGGCGGTGGAATTTCATAACAACCAGGAGCCCAAACCACCTTTGGCCTTATCAATAGGCCATGCCGTCAATAATAACAAGACTCTCCATAACCTCTTCAAAGAAGCAGACAACAAAATGTACAAGGAAAAGCTACATAGTAGCCAAAGCAGCAGAAGCGCTGTTATCGAGACATTGACCAGCACTCTTGAGGCCAGGGACTATCTGACCGAAGAACACTCCAACCGCATGGAGGAACTTGTTATCAATATCGGAAAATTTATTGGATTGTCAGAAGACAAGCTGAACAACCTGGCCCTTTTAGCCAAATTCCATGATCTGGGCAAGCTGGGGATTCCGGACAGGGTCCTCTTTAAACCGGGACCTTTAACCGATGAGGAATACCAGGTTGTCCAACGCCACTCCGAGATTGGACATAAGATAGCTCTTTCAGGCCCAAAATTGAAGCAGGTGGCTGATTTTATCCTCAAGCATCACGAGTGGTGGAACGGGCAAGGTTACCCCTTTGGACTTCGTGGTGAAGAAACACCTCTGGAATGCCGGTTGCTATCCCTCTTGGATGCCTATGACGCCATGACTAGCGACAGGCCATATCGAAGGGCCATGACCAAGGAAGAGGCTTTGGAGGAAATAAAGAGGTGCTCCGGTAGTCAGTTCGACCCCAGATTAGCCGAATATTTCATCGAATTTGTAAATATGAATTATTGAGCAATTTAAACCAGTTATATGAAATATCTCTATGTCGCTTTTTGATAGTGCGACGGTAAAAATAGATTCTTTCCACGGAATAATAAAGTGTCTGTTCTTAATTCCTTATATTAATTGACGATCTTGATATTATTAGAAGAAAACTTGGCAAAACCTCAATTTGATTAATCAAATACATATAACAAATTGGGGAGGTATTAGAGACGACTTTCACAACTAAACCACTTGATCAAGATTTTTTAGATCCTGCTCTAAATCTTCCTCAGTATAAAATAAATAAACCTTGTTCTTCGTCCCTTAATTCCAATGAGTCCCAGAACAGTTACTTGGAAAAGTTAGTGCTTATTTAAGCAATATTGGCAGTCAATTTTCCTGTGCCTGGATCTTTTTCCGCAAGCTTTGAATCCTGTCTTCCACTGCTGCGATATCAAATCCATCCAGATCCCTGCCAAACTTTCTGGACTTTTTGGCATATTCCAGGGCCTGCTGGTATTTCCCATTCCTGGTCAAGGCCTCGGCCAGGGTATCCAGCACCACCGGGTCCTGATAATTTGTGACCTTGGCTGCCTTTTGGGCCAAATTAAGGGCTTCCTCTGTATCCCTGACCTCGGGATCGCTGCTCGTGGCCAGCCACCAGGCCAGGTTGTTCAGGATATCCTTGTTTTTGGGGAGATAATTCAAAGCCCGGCGATAGTACTTTATCCCGGTTTCCAGGTTATCATTTTTTACAGCCTTGTTGCCGGCGGACTTGAGGACCTTGGCAAATTTGGACCTGGTGGAATTATCTGCTGAATCCAGGGATACCGCCTTTTCCCCGTACTTTATCGCCTTGTCCGCATTACCCTTTTTCCAGTGGACAAGCATAAGCCCGGACATAACCGGGGAATATCCTGGTTTGAGATCCAGGGAGCGTTTATAATAGTCCAGGGCTTGATCGAAATTTCCCTGCCTATACTCCTTGTTCCCCATAAGCCCGTATGAACTGGCAGCGTTTTCCCTAAAATCCCGGTTATAGGAATGATACTCCAGTCCCTGCTCAAAATACCTGGCAGCCAAGTCGAAGCGGCCACTCTGGAGCATGGCTTTACCCAGAAAATCGTAGGTCTGTATAGTGGGATATTTTTCCGGTTTAGCGGTTTTGGCAAATTCTATCGCCTTGTCTTTATTGCCCAATTTAACCTGCACAAAACTCATCAGGGCCATGGTCTTCATCAAGACATCATCTGCCTGATAATTTTCCAACTCCTGCCTATTCATGTCCAAAACTTTGCCAATGTACTTCTCTGCCTGTTCAAAATCCTGGGACTTGACAGCCAGCTTGCCCAGTCCCCAGTAGGGACGCCACCAGTCGCTCTTTAGCTCTGCAGCTTTTTGAAAATAATCCCTGGATTTGTCTTTCTGGTTCTCCACCAAACAAGCCTCTGCCATGTTGTAGGTGGGCCTGGCATCGTCAGGATAGAGCCTTAAGGTGTGTTCCCATATACCTACCCGAGTGTCCCAGACCTGGTTGTAGCGATAGGTCTGCACAGACAAGACTGCCAGGGCCACTAGGCAAATTCCCAAGAATCCGTATCTGTAAACTTGCTCTCTACCCTCAACCCTACCAGTCAATGCATAAAGTGAAGTAATCGCGGCAAGGGGAATAAACATGGAAGGGACATACATGCGATGGTCGTACATAAGGTCCAGGCCTGGCACCAGGACCTCTATGGAATGGGCCAGGAAAAACCACAAGACTGTCAGGGAAACCAATGGCCATTTCTTCCTGACCTTAACACCGAAGACAATCAACCCAAGTATCAATAGTATGGCAGGTATGGTGGTCCAGGGATCCAAGAGGTGGTCTGAGAGGTCAGGGTAGCGTTCCAAACTGTAGAAACGGATAAGTGGGATAAAAAAGTAGGCCAGGTATAGGCATACTACCCTGGGCTGGGTGATCAGCCTTTCCCAGGGTGTAAATCCCTTGCTAATCCCGGGGATCACATCGTTTTGCAAATAACGGCCCAGGGTGTTGTGGATAACATCGGGTTTGGACAGGGCAACCAAGCCCACAGCCACTAAAAACACCACTCCAAACGACAACAGTACCCTTTTGTTCAGGATGAAATCAAAATTGCCCTTTTGGATCAAAACCCCCTCCAGGGCAAGTACCAGCAACGGAGCCACTGCTGCATTTTCCTTGCACAGCATCCCAAGTATAACTGACAGGAAGGCCCCGCCGAAATATGCCCAGATTCTTCGTGACGAATCACTTTGCCTGGCCCGGAGGTAAAAGTAGAGGCAGAGGACAACGAAGAACCCGGACATAGAGGTCATGCGCTGGACTATGTAGGTTACGCTCTGCACATTCATGGGATGGACAGCCCAAATAAGCGCGCCCGCAAGGGCTATCCAGTCCGCCTTGTCCTCAAACCTGCCCTGGAACACCGGCAACCTGAGAACGCGCCTGAGAAAAAGGAACAAAACCAGAAAGGTAGCCAAGTGCACGCAGAGATTGAAAAGGTGATAGCCGAATGTATCCTTCTGCCCAAAATAGTAGTTCAGGCCGTAGGTCAGTCTGGCCAACGGGCGGTTATCCTTAAAGGAAAAGGCGGCATCCTTTAGTTCGGACAGGCTGAGTTCCTGTACCCAGACTCCCTTTGCCTGCAGAATATTGGCAGTATCGTCAAACACCCAGCTGCCCTGAAAGGAAGGCAAATAAGCTAGACCTATCACAAAAAAAGCTATAATAACTAGCCCAATAGTCCTGATTCTCATAGTAACCTTCCTGCCCTGTGGGTATAACTCAGCATGAAAATGCTCTTGATTGTTACATATAAGTTTTTAACTCTCAGTCTTAAGTAATCACTTCCACATGGAAATCTCGACTACAAAATAGCGAGAATCACGTAACCACGTCTTTACATGTTATAACCTGGCAATTCTTTAGCTTTACTTCAACCTCATCCTCAAAACTCCACCTTGACCCGGAAGAATTCGGGTTCAGGCAATCTCAGGGCCAGGCCGCGAACAGTATCGTTGCCATCCCACTGCAGCGGCACACCCTTCAAGAAACCGTCAAACTTTTTTTCACTTTTTTGGCCGTTGACAGCTATAAAGGACTTTCCCTTCAAAGCAGCCACATAGGCGATGTTCTTACTGTTGGGACTGAAATTGACAGTGCCTATCCAACCATAGGGTCCATATTCGTGCCCGTCTACTACCAAAAACCACTTTTCCCCTTTGACTGCCTTGTATGCCATGTGTTTGGAATCGGAACTAAACTTGGGCTTTTTGACTCCATCGTAAGACTTGCCCTTTTCACCGTTCTTTACTATGAACCATTCTTTGCCTTCTCTGGCCCTGAAGGCCAGGTGCTCGGAATCCGGGCTAAAAACCGGCTGGCCCATGGAGCCATAGTATTTGCCCGGCTCTCCGTTTTTCACCAGGGTGGTGGAGTTGTCCTTAACCCCCATATAGACAAACTGTGAAGAATCCGGACTAAACATGTACGCACCTACCTTGTCGAATTTTGGCCCCTTTTTCTTGTCCTTGACCATATAGAATTTTTCTCCATCATATCCGGTATAGGCCAAGTGCTCGGAATCAGGACTAAAAACCGGTCCCCCTACTATCCTGTGCTTGGGATGTTCCTTGCCGTCCACAACAATGCAATACTGCTGCTTGCTAATCTGGGCTATATATGCCAAGTGCTCGGAATCAGGACTAAAAGTGGGTTTCTTTATTTTTTTATAGCCTTTATTCCCTTTCTTACCGTCCTTGACCAAATACCATTTTTCATCAATTGTTGCAGGATAGGCAAGGTGCTTGGAGTCCGGACTAAAAACAGGCTGTAAAATGAGCGGGGCGGAATACCTTTCCTCTCCGTCCACTACCAACACCGATTCCTCCTCGCTTTTTTGGGCCACATAGGTGATATGTTCGGAGTCTGGGCTTATTATTGGACTAACCTTTACTGCCACCCCCTGATAGTGAGTACCTTCCTTACCGTTCACAACTACAAACTGTTCATCACCTTGTTGGGCAACATACAGTATCTTGGAGTTGTCCGGGGTGAACATGGGCTTTACAACTCCATCGTATTTTTTCCCTTCTTGGCCATTCATAACCATAAATGCTTTTTCGCCTTCCTTGGCCAGATAGGAGTAATACTTGCCATTAGGGCTGAACCTCTGGGAGTTCTTGCCTATGGCGTCGTATTCAGGATCTTTCTCCCCATCTATAACCGCCTGCATACCTTTGTCCTTGTGCCTGACTACAAATAAAAGACGGCGGTTTTCAGGACCGGGTAAAAGAGATTCTGCTATAAGAGAGGAATTCTTGGGAGGAGTCCCAAAGGAATGCAGGCTCTGTTTTAGTTCTAAATCCTGATTAAAAGGAGTAGCCCAAATGGCTTGTGGAAAGGCTGCTATTATCAAAGCAAGCGTAAACACCAGAAAACAACAAACTTGAGATAGTCTCCTAAATATCATTCTTAACTCCTTCCTAAGCGTGCATCGATTCATCTGGTTATTAAAAAATTACAATCTGAAAATCTTGCAATTGGCTTGATCAGATTAAATTGTTACTACTTACCTTCCGAGTTAATCCAAGGATTACGCGCTTGAGCGAACTTTTCTACTGACTGTCAAGACAGCAGGGATATTTTCGCATATTAATATCACTTAAAAAGTTAACAAGATCCCGGGAGCAAGAACTTATGTATTTTTTACCTTTTGGCTTCAACAGATGCCCTTAATGGAGAATCACCCATATTGATTATAAATATAAACGGTATCAAGTCTAGAACCAGCATTGATTGTTTTCAATATACTGTCAGGATTTGATTAAATAGCATCTTTAACTGCCATGGTCAAGCTGCTGCCGCTTTTTTTAAAGCAATTCCATTTTTAAAATCTGGAATTCACTTGCTCAAACAGTTAGGGCAGACAACGATCCATTTATGATTTAAACCACGAAGGGGTGACTTATATAACCCTGGGGCGAAAGCCCTGGTATTAATGGTATTCTGATTTTTTTAAATCCTTACCACAGGCAACTAGGATCACCTCCAGCCCAGGATCCGTGGCTTCCCGCCCCAGGATCACCCTTGGTTTGGCTTTTCTATGGTAACACCTACTTAATTGATAAATTAACATTTTACCTTTGAATTTACCCCTTAAGACCGGCTATGATAGGGAGATTCAAAGGTGACCTAGTTTGAATCAGCTCATGGAAGGGATAGAGGGGAGTAATGGAGGCTGGACACAAAAAAAGCCCGGTAAATGAAGCTAAATATCACTTACCGGGCAATTATATTTGCCTGTCTGTGGGCAGAGCTATATTAGTGGGCGGTCAAACAATATTGTCTGCATTTTGATGGCTAAATCCTGAAAAAATGGTATCTGGCTATAGGTTTGGGTTAACTGTCTGAATTACAAGTGTTTATGATTTTAACACCCTGTCAAGCTCTTGGGAAAATTCTTCCAGGCTATTCACTTTTCTGGCTTTCTTAAACAATCCCCTCAAAATCTCGTAAGAGTTAATAGATCTAATATTGTCTATCATAGACTGAGAAGGTACATCCAGTTCATCTTCAAGTAGTTCTAAAAGTAAATCTTGGGTATTCTCAATCTTACCTTCCTCTTTGCCTTCACTTTTCCATACTTCGGCCAATGTATTCATGATCTTGTCACCTCCCTCTGGAAGCATCCTCAAAGCTTGGGCGTAATCTTCCTCACCCACTACTTCTGTGGATTTAACCAGATATTTGAAAAATATTTCTATATACTCCAGAGCAGTCCTTCTTTCCAAACTCTCGTTCAAGCCCTTTGTCAATCGGGGCAAGAAACACATCTCCAACAAATTCCTTAGTGTCAATAAAGTGTCTGTCCCCTATTTCTCATTTAAATAAACGAAAAGAGGTATCTGGATATAGGTCTGGATTATAATATGGATTATTCTTCTTCGCTAATAACTTTATCTACCAGCTCTTTGAATTCATTTTCGTCCTTTACAGAGAATATCTGGTTAAATAGGCTGTTCAAGGATTCTATTGATTGTATTGAGCGGATTTTAGATGCCAACTTTGGTTTTACTACACCAAATCTGTTTTGAAATGCTGATATTAACATTTCCTGAGTGGCTTCTATTTTACCCTTCTGAATACCTCTCTGTTCACCTCTTTCCTCACCTCTCTGCTCACCTTTTCTTTCAAACATTTCTGCTATGGTACCCATATACTCATCTCCTTGCGAGAATTCTTCCTCGGCTACTTTATATATGTCTATATACTCATCTTCATCCCTAACACTGTAGAGATAGCTCATTA
>CAJXKR010000071.1 GCA_913055815.1 uncultured Desulfohalobiaceae bacterium
CCAACCTTGGCTGCTGTAGTCCTGTTCTCCAACAAGTAAACATACTCAATAACTTGATCTAGATTAAAGAATTCTATCGCTTCCAATGACCTCCATAATTCTTCCCAACTTCCCGCCAGTTCAGGGCGATCCAAGAGATCGACGAAAGTCCTTTCAAGATTGGTAACCCTAACATCCACTCCGAAACGTCTGAAATTCTCTACCCCGAACATTTCTTTACCTTTGGCCTGCAGAATTTTGGGCACCATTATGCACTTGATTTCATGTGACTGAAATCTAAGTGGCATTGATTTGTACTTGGAGATATAGTAGAGTCTTGTATATACAGAGTATGCTTTTCCATGGAATTCCAGGGCAGTATGATGCCCTAGCACCGAGTCCTTTGTCATTTTTGCGGCCACAAGGTAAGGATCCATCAAGCTTGAAGACTGATCAGATCCTGGTAAAAAAGTCGCATACAGACCTCGCCGAATTTGTATTATACGTCCTTTTCTCAAGTAATAGTCCAAAAGAGATTTGCGGGTATTGGGATTGGTCGATCCTCTTTCGGAAAGGAAATTATTTAATTCATCGAGCCTAAACACGGCCCTTTGTGATAAAAATTCATTCAAATTCATGTATGTTTTGACCTTGGTGCGAGATAGATTTAATAAAATTAGCCTTATTTCAAATCAATGTCAAATTAAGTTTTTTTGACAATAAATCTACACAGTATTGAGCACAAAGAGCACAAAGGGACAGGCTCATAATTCTATGCAATTTATTCAATGATCCTTGCATTTAAACCGAATTTTTGTTTTGATGTTGGAAAGTAAAAATCGATGAATGGAGGGCATTTGTATGAAAGTAAAGGATAGTCGAGATCACCTCTTTACCATAGAGTTTTCCGAGATCGGCGAAGTGCATGTTTATAGTTATAGACTCAAAGATATTAGGGGACTTGTTGATATAATTTCTCAAGGCGATGAAATTTCAGAACGCGAGATAGTGGAAATATTCATCACTAATACAGCATGTAAGGGCGAATTAATAGACGATGAATGTCCAGAAGAAAATTCTATTAAAAAAAAGGAAATACAGCACGTCCCAGACGGGGAAATTGAACGATTTTCAAAACAATACATCGAGACCTATTTTACAAAAAACAATGAAGTCAAAACTGGAGATCCACCAAAGGGTATCCTTGACAGGGTGCCTCAAGAGGAAGGGGAGTCTTATACATCCTATATTGCACGACTAATAAAGGATAATGTTGAAACAATCAGAAAAGCGGCCAATCCTTTTGGACAAATGCTCACTTCTACAGCAGGTTATCATAAAAACATATTGGACCAGGCCTAGAAAGCATATGACTTATCAAAATCCTTTGAGAGCGCCATAGGAAAGACAAGAAAACGAAAAGCGACTCAAAGATCATCCCGAAGTCAGACCAATGCAATCCACTAATATCGTTGAATTTCAATCAAAAATGAGCCAAAAATAATGGCTTAGAATGGCAATTTTAACTTTAAAAAAATGATTTAAGCAAAGGAAACCGATGCCGAGTTAATAGATATTTTTTGCTTGACCATGTTTGGCATATAATTCATAGATCTCATAAAGAAAATTTTTGTTAAAGTTTGTTCGGGACCGCTCAGCTTGGATCAATATGATGTAGGCCCGACCCAAATTCATAGAGGAAATCCAATAAGATAAATTCAGCATACGCAGTAACCGGCGACTTATTTGCGCCGTTGATACAGAAGGGATGGGATGACAAAACGTAAACGAAAATCGAAGAAGAAATTGAATGACCAAGAACGTCTGAAAGACGCCGGTAGGTGGTTGCAATCACGAAATTGTTTGAAGGAGCCATTAGTCGAGTTGTATTGCAAGCGTTACGGCGTCGTCCAATCTGACGCCTGGGTTGAACTTATGTCTCTCGGTTACTATGATGAGCTTGTTATTCAGCAAAACGAATAGGCCGGGATGGAATGGGAGTATAAGGTAGAGCCCCTGTCAGGAGATATGTTCGTAGTCCCCAAGGGAACCCAAGACCACGAGCTGTACGAGATGCACGGATTGATTTAATGCCAACAGATGTGGTTACCGGACCTGCTGACAGAGATTTTCCGGACGGTTTATGCTAAACGCGCAATATAGGGGCTGTCAGAAAAGATATGGGACCATATATGGCCTTGCCGTTAGTCCTAGAACAACTCAAAAAAATCATCAGTTCCCAGCTTGGGGATCAATTTTGAGCACAATTCATCTATGGGCTTATCAATTTCAATATCTATCCAATCTTCTATACTCCCGCGATAGCACATCCTCTCGGCCAAAAAAAGACGGTTCTCCCTGTCCAGCAAGGTAAACCGCATAATCGGGGTGAATTGACTTTTCTCGCTGTGTTGTTCCTGCAATTGCTGAGCAAGTTGTTTAGCTTCTTCTTGGGAGCCCACAATCTTTTGCAAGCTTGGCGCAAGCTGCTCGAAGTCAGGATCAAGAGATTCATGAATCGTGATCTGTCTTGGCTTGACATCCTTGCGATACATCTTGGCCTTGGGATGAGCATCCAGGGCTTTTTGCACCGCGGCAATCTCGGTGTCCAGCAGTTCCACTGGCCTGGATTTGGCCAAAGAGACGATGCCGTTCACACTTTCCCGAATCTCGTACCCCTCGGGAATTTCTTCGAGAATAGGTCCCTTGGGTTCCCGGGAAAAGAAGTACCTGGGCTTGCCTTTCTTGGTTACTCCCTGGCACAAGTAGTATGTATATCCCTTGCGGTTTGTGTAGGTTACCGGCATATCAAACCTTCCTTCTACTTTTGCGTTTTAATTGAGTTTTTTCTGTTGCGCAGGGCAAATTTATTCTTGACTAAATATTAATTTTTTATCAATAGATTATACCTTAGTCTAGTTTGTGTTTTCAGATTGTATAAAAATTTCCAAGTTCGAATACTCCCATACATCTCTCCAGGGATGTGGATACTGCCTTCAAGGTGGGAAAACGGCACGGCAAGCCTGTAATCCTCGAGATTGAAGCGAGCAGGATGGCACAGGAGGGATTTACTTTTTTTGTTTCCGACAATGATGTCTGGTTGGCGGAAGTGGTCCCGCCAAGGTTTCTCAAGCAAGTAGAGTGAAACTTGAAAGGTTGATATAAAATGCAAAGGATAGTATCCGTATCCCGCCGCACCGATATACCCGCTTTTTACGGGAAGTGGTTTGCAAATCGTCTGGATGCCGGATTCGTCGGCTGGGTAAACCCCTTTGGCGGACAGAAGTATCTGGTCTCGCTGCATCCCGAGGATGTGACAGCCCTTGTATTCTGGTCCAAGAACTACCGCCCCTTTCTGGAATTCTTGCCTGATTTGAAACAGAGGGGATACAACTGCCTCTTCCACTATACCATCACCGGATTGCCCGGGATGTTTGAGACGAACCCTGTGGAGACCGGGGATGCCATAGACAGCTTTAGACAGATTAGCGATCTCTATTCCCCGGAGCATATTGCCTGGCGCTTTGATCCCATCCTGATTTCAGACGTTACTGACAAGGAGTTTCACCTGGATCGCTTTGAATATATTGCCAGTCGTTTGTCCGGCTACACTGAAAGGTGCTTTGTCAGTTTTGCAGTCTATTACGGCAAGGTGGAAAGGAGCTTCAGGAATTTCACCGCGCACCACGGGATAAATTTTTTTGATCCCGCAAGAGAGGAAAAAATTGAGTTGGCAGATCAACTTGCTGGAATAGCTGGCCACTATGGAATACAAATGTTTTCCTGCTGCGGGGATTACCTGGTAAACGACAGGATAAACAAGGGGCGGTGCATTGACGGCGAATTGATCTCTAGACTGTTTTACAAGGGCAACTGGAAGGGAAAATCCAAACCGACCCGCAGGGAGTGCGGGTGCACCCAATCAACTGATATCGGGAAGTACGATACCTGCCCGCATGGCTGTATATATTGCTATGCAAACATGAACAAGGAAACCGCCCGGGATGTTTACGAAAAACATGATGGAGACTCCCCTTTTCTCGGATATGCCAGGGAAGAGGGCAATAGATTTTTATCTGAGCTTGGGAATGAACATGACAACTAAACATGCTAGGTCTGCCTTTCCAGAACAAATACTTGAGCAAGCATTTGCGACACAGGCCCGAACGACTTGGATTGAAACTATCGCCTGTATGTCCAAGAGGCCCATTCTACCCTCTGCATAACTAGACCAAACCGGATTTAATGGCCAAATATGATTTCCCTTGATTTGGGACCGCAGTTCATTAATAGGTCGAACACTGAAAGGTTGGGGATGAATTCGCCCCATAATTGAGGGTAGACAGGTGAGGGGAGCCTTGTAAATTCCAGGCAGATGTTTTCCTCTGCAAACATTCTTGCATCCAAATAGCTTTTGGCCGGACTCTGGGCCAAAAAACTATCTGCACCGGCCTTTTTGCAAATATCCACCAGAAGCTGGTTGCCCCGGGAATGAATACCCAATTCCGACTGGAGAACGATCTCGGTATCTAATTCCAGATAGCGGAAGATATACCTTGTCAACCTTATATTCAGATCGACTAACCGGTGATAGATACCTGAAAAGATCTCTTCCAAAATACCTATATGCTCATCCAGATAGGGAGCATTGGAATATGCCGTTTTTAGGCTTTTCAGGCGCTTCTCCGGCCACTTGCCCTGATTGCAGATCTCGACCCGGTTTATATTCTGCAGCCCGAGCCCCTTACTCCAGACCGGAATGGTTATCCACATGCTCCCCTGGTCATTCTTGAACCTGTTTCTTGTTATCCAGCTAGTTCCCAGGGGGAATTGTACACTATCCAGGATGACAAATATGTCCGATTGCCCGGCCTTGTAAAAAAATCCCGGGAACGGAGCAAAATAGGGCTGATATGTGGATATGATCATTTTGCACTTTCCAAATTTTTGACCTTAAATCTATACAGGATTAAATATATTGATACTTGTTTTCCTTTGTGTCAAACAACAGAGTCTTTGGCTTGACCTACCGATATATCGGTGATAATTTATAAAAAATCAACCGACACATCGGTAGGAAATATGGAAAACTCTAGACTTCTGGAAATCCTTGCCAATAACAACAGCTTTTGGAGGACTGGAAAACTCCATACCGGAATCCAAAGGGATCTCTTGCCTGCATGTCTTAGACAGGTTGAATCCAAAGAAGCGGTCGTCCTGAAAGGTGTACGCAGATCCGGGAAATCCACTCTGTTGTTCCAAGTCATACAGTCCCTCATCCAGCAAGGAACTGCGCCTAAACAGATCCTGTGGGTCAACCTGGAAGAACCCCTCTTCGCTGCCGAAGCCTCTGTTGATTTGTTGGAACAAATTTACCGCGCCTGGCGTGAAAATATCTGCCCTGAAGGGAAAGGCTATTTATTCCTGGACGAAATTCAGAATATACCGGGTTGGGAATCCTGGGTACGGGGAAGGCAAGACAGCGAGGATATAAAAATCTTTACAACAGGATCCTCGGCAAGCATGCTCTCCCGGGAGATAGGCAGCAAGCTCACAGGTAGACAGGTATCATTTGAGGTATATCCGCTCTCTTTTGCGGAATATCTGCGCTTTAAAGGGCTTGAGGCTGATTCCGAACTGGACTATTTGTCTCAAAAGTCCATGATTAGGCACTTTTTTCAGGAATATATGCAGTTTGGAGGTTTCCCGGAAGTAGTCTTGCAAGAAGACAATGAAAATAGGCAATTGTTGTTGAAAAACTATTTCACAGACATTCTGCACCGGGACATTGTAGCAAGGCATGAAATACGGGACATAGCCAATTTGCAAAACCTGGCTGTATTTTTGCTCACCAACAATGCTGGGTTAACCAGCGTAAACAAGCTCAAATCCAATTTTTCCATTTCCCAGGACAAAACTGAAAATTACCTCTCAGCGATACTGGAAAGCTATTTAGTGTTTCAATTACGCAAGTTCGATTGGTCTCTCAAAAATGTTCAGCGCTACGGATTCAAGCCCTATGCTATTGATACCGGGCTTCGCAACAGGGTGGCCTTTTCCTTTTCAGCAGATACAGGCTGGCTGGCAGAAAACATGGTTCACAATCATCTACGCAGAAATCATCAAGAGATCTACTTTACCACTAATGGCACAGAAACAGACTTTGTGGTCAAACAGGGAATGAAGATCACAAAACGGATCCAGGTCTGGTATGAGGATCCATCCCGGGTTGAGATCCCGGAACGTGAACTGGCAGCAATCTCCGGTTCAGAGGCAAAAGACGCTGAGTGCCTCCTTTTGACCAATGATCTGGAAACAGAAATCCAGGTAGGCCAAACAAAACTGCAATGCCTGCCCTTAGTCAAGTATCTGCTTTTCGATTATCAAGACTGACCCCAATATTCTTTGATTCAATTCAAATCAATATCCACAAACGTCTTGGTATATCCAGAAAAACAAATTTGAGCCGTGCCACCCTTCAAAACCCATTTTCCTTTAATGTATGAATGAAAATTTAGTGCATTCAAAAGACGTAACAATTTTTTTGCACCAGGTCTTCAAGGTATTGGCTAACAATGGAAATACATATATATTGATGCAGTGGGTTAGACTGAAATAAAAGGAGTGCATATGGCAGAGATGAAGTGTTTTACCACGCAAATCCAGATTGCTGTGGAACAAGGGGTGGGGATAGTGGATATCACTGCCAAACTGCAGGAGGCGGTGCAGGAATCCGGGATTGCCAACGGGAGCCTGCAGGGATTTTGCATAGGCTCCACAGGTTCCCTGACCTGTATTGAGTACGAGCCGGGGGTAATCTCAGACCTAGTCAGAAGCATAAACGAGCTTGCGCCGCCGGACAGGGAATACGAGCACGAAAAGGCCTGGATGGACGGCAACGGCCACAGCCACGTCCAGGCGGCCCTGATGGGTCCAAGCCTGGATATCCCCATACGCAACGGCAGGTGCTCCCTGGGCACCTGGCAGCAGGTAGTGGCAATAAATCACGACGTGGGGCCAAGGACGCGCAAGATCGAGATTACAGCCATGGGGATTTAACTGAAAATTCCCAAAAGGAGCAAAACCTTGAGCAGGAAACAGGATAATTGTATTTTGATGAACTAATAAAATGTCTACTGTGAGGTCAGGCTGTTTTGTTTGCGGGTTGCGGATAATTAATTCCGAGGACAAAAAATACATTTGACAAGCGCTTATACTCAGCTTAATCTTTTATAAAGATTCAAGAAGTTTTATTGAAAGATTTATCATGGAGGAAATGGCTGAAATCTTTTTCAACCTTGTGCAAGTTTCCGATATTATTCTACATGATAAATTCACTATAGTTGAAAAAAACAAGGTTCGCCAAAGGCCACTATAAAAAGAGAGTTTTGCTAGAGTAAATTATAGGCCATTTACAGGACAAAATTGAAAAAATCTTTCAGTGCTACTGGAAAGCTATTTCCGGTAGTACTTGGATTTAATTTCGGGGATGGCCTCCCTGATCTTGTTCAGCCTGCGACTACTCGGAGGATGTGTGGATAGCCAGGAAGGAGGTTGTTTCCCCTTGTTTTTTTCCATCATCTTGCCCCAAAAAGCGATTGCTGCTTCCGGCTTGTATCCCGCCTTGGCCATGAGGATGAGTCCGATTTTATCTGCTTCGTATTCCTGTGTCCGGCTATAGGGCAGGATAACCCCTACTTTGGAGGTTATGCCGTAGGCTTGTTGAAAGGTCCGGGCCACCTTGGGGTTCTCCATATCCAGGGCTGCCTGTGCTAACTGGCCCAGCAGGTTTGTTCCCATTTGCATGGACATCCTCTCTGCCCCGTGGCGGGCTTTCACATGGGCGATCTCGTGGGCTATAACCGTTGCAAGTTGGGCATTGTTGTCAACCATTTCCAGGAGTCCGCGGTAAACAAAGATATTTCCACCTGGCAGGGCGAAGGCATTTACTGTGTCTTTATCAATCACGTTAAACTCCCAGCTGTAATCCGTCCCTGACTTTTCAGAGATGCGCTTGCCCACACCGCGAACCTGTCCCACCAATGCCGGGTCCTTGGAAATCGGCTTTTCCTGCTTGATCTTTTCCGCTGTTTTTTGCCCCATGGCCGCTGTTTGAGACCTGGAGACCATTATAAACTGAGAGCGATCGGTGTGTGGGGCCTGGACACATCCTGCCGCAAATAGCAGCAGGAAACAAAGGAAAGCGCACTTGAGCCTGCAGGGAAACATCAATCCTCCTTGAGGGTAGAGATTCAGGTTTAACTAAATTCAACATACAGTCCGGACAAGGCAGGTGTCAATGTTGAACGCTTTATTGGTTATATTGGTTGAACCGGACTGGCTAGAGACAGGCATGACCCGGGGAATTTTCTTTCAGATCCGGAATATACTTTATTGAGCATTTTGAACAAACATGGCATACAAGGGCTTTACGATTTTGCAAAACAGGAGTTCGGCTTTGTCGCTTCTGAAAACGGGTACAGGAAGGAATCTTTTGGCAAGTAAGACACTGAAATCCATATTTTTTGCCTGGACCGCAATCCTGCTCTTATTTGGCTCACCTGAAAGCAGCCAGGCAAAAGACAAGGCACTGGCAAACAAGATAGGTCAGATGCTCATGGTCGGCTTTCGGGGATTGGAAGTCAACAAGGACAGCGCGATAATCCAGGATATAGCTCAAGGCCGGGTCGGCGGGGTAATACTCTTTGATTACGATATTGCCCTGGACAAGCCGGAACGCAACATCAAGTCCCCGGAGCAGCTAAAGGCCCTGACTTCCGACTTGCAGGCTGCAAGCGAGGAGCCATTGTTCATAGCAGTGGATCAGGAGGGAGGACAAGTCTCCCGCCTGAAGGAAAAACACGGCTTTTCCCCCGGTGCTTCCCAGGCCCGTCTGGGTAGGCGGAACGACCCGGAACTCACAGCGAGAAACGCATCCCGAACCTCGGAGACACTTGCACGTATGGGAATCAATCTGAACCTGGCCCCGGTGGTGGATCTAAACGTAAATCCGGACAATCCGGTGATCGGCAGCCTTGAACGCAGTTTCTCCAATGATCCGGACAAAGTGGCCCTGCATGCCAGGCAAGTAATCCAAGAGCACCGCAAGAAGGGTGTGCTTACAGCACTGAAGCACTTTCCCGGCCACGGTAGTTCCAGCCGGGACTCCCACCAGGGATTTACCGACATAAGCAAATCTTGGAGCAAAACAGAACTGGAGCCGTTCAAGGAGATACTGCAAACCGTGGGGGCAGACATGATCATGACCGCCCATGTGTTTAATTCCCGCCTGGACCCGAAGTGGCCTGCGAGTTTGTCCTCCAGGATACTGAATGATCTCCTGCGTCTGGAGATGGGTTTTGATGGAGTTATCATATCCGACGACATGCAGATGGGGGCAATCCGGAAGGAGTACGACCTGGAGACAGCCCTGGAAAGGACAGTCCTGGCAGGAACCGACATTATAGTTTTCGGCAACAACCTGGTATATGAACCAGGTATTGCCCAAAAGGCCACGCAGATAATCGAGAAACTTGTACAAAAGGACCGCATACCTGCCTCGCGCATTCATAACTCCTTTGATCGGATCATGGAATTAAAGGATCAATTGACTGGCAAGGGAGACTGAAGCCCACCGGAAAACAATGCGCTTGCAAGGAATCAACTGACACCGGTAAGTACGGCAGTTGCTCGCACGGCTGCATTTATTGCTACGCAAACATAAACTTTGTGCAAAAACTCCAAAGCCTTGTTGATAGTCTTGTGGATTTAAGCCACAACCGCCGATAGATTGATACAACAGCAAGCATTGCTTTTATACAAAACCCTATAAAGCACATCAACTAAATGTTGTATTTGACATTTTACACCAACATAATTATTATTCTACATTCTTATTATTATAATCTTGCAGACGATCCTTCTTGTACTCAAAGCGTACTATTGTTTAATATGCGATTATACATATATTTAACGGAAATTAGTGCAATAGTTACTTGTTACAAAGTACTGGAAAATCAATTTCAAGCCTTCCTGTCTCACCGGACAGAAAGACAATTGAACTTGCTCCGGCAAAGGTGCATAGCAGGCTTGATGACCAAAGCCAGGTAGCAGTTTTGGTCTCGAGATAAACGCGGCCAAGGGAGTATAGTACACTGTACTATACTATTTGAACATCTAACAAGGAGGAGTTTCATGTACTTGATTTCAATGAAAAAACCGGCGATAATTTTCGCCATCTGCTTTTCACTGATCATTGGCTTCGCTGCACAGGGAGCGGCAGAGGACTATCCCACTGTGGATTTCGTAGAGAAGGAATTCAGCACTTTTCCCGGCAAAGGGACGACTGTCAAGCCGGCACGCGCCACCTGGACCACCGGGTTCATCCTGGAGGCAATCTACAGCCGGGCCCTGGAACATCTGGGGTATACCGTTGAAAAACAAAAGGACCTCTCCAACCCCCTGTTCTACAAATCCCTGACCAACGGAGAAATCGACTACTGGGCCAATGGCTGGTTCCCATTGCACAACGAACAACTGCCAGAGAACTTTTCCGAAAAAGCCAGCAAGGTGGGCTACGTAGTCAAACAGGGAGCTATTCAAGGCTATCTGGCTTCCAAGTCCGCAGTTGAAAAATACGATATCACATCCCTGGAGGACTTCAAGCGCGAAGAAGTAAAGGAGGCATTTGATTCAGACGGGGACGGCAAGGCGGAGCTGGTATCCTGCCCTCCTGGTTGGGGATGCGAGGTGATTACCTCCCACCATATGGACTATTATGATCTCCACGATTACGTTGACACAATCAATGCAGCCTATTCCGCAAGCATGGCAGATGCTGTGTCCAAGCACAAACATGGTCAACCCGTGGTATACCATACCTGGACACCCAACTGGACCGTAAACGAACTGGTGCCGGGAGAAGACGTGATGTGGATCAATGTGCCTTTTACCAAACCCACTCCAGGACAAAAAGGACTGGAAGACGCCATGGTCGCGAGCGGACTGGAAGGGGCAGTAAGTGATCCCTGCAAAATGGGATTTCCGGCGAACGACATCCGTGTAGTTGCCAACGACAAGTTCCTGGAAAACCACCCGGACGCAAAAAAGCTCTTTGAACTGATGTCCATACCCATGAACGATATCTCCAATCAAAACGACAAGATGTACAAGGGTGAGGACGATCAGAGCGATATAGAGCGCCACGCCACTGAATGGATCCGTGATCACAAAGATCAGTGGATCGAATGGCAGAGGAAGGCCAGGGAGGCTGCAAAATAGGGCAGGCCTCACCACTGAATACCGAACTGGAAGGGGACCTCACGGTCTCCTTCTTTCTCAACCCCGGCCATTGAGTCCCTTTCCCAGAAACCGACTTCACGTATTGCATTTTTTTGCATACATTTGCCAATTCAGGAAATATTTTCAGTCTTCAATAACTGACAGTGAAAAAATCAACATAAACCGCTGGAATTACAATTTTTATATTGCCGTTTGTCTTGGCTGCGAACTTCGGACTATTTAGTGCTTACTGCTAAAGAATTCGGTTTTTGGATATTTTATTTGGGACAGGAAGCCAGACAACCGCTCGCAATGTTTATGAAAGCAACGGGGCGGAGTCCTTTTCCGGGTTATACACAGGAGTTGATTATTAGCAATTTTAATGTATAATTGTAACAACTGATTCTAGCAATCTGGGCTTAAAACTTTATTTCACTTGGTTACTCCCTGTACCTTTTCCGGCACAGGGCACGGTAATTTTATTCTAAACGAACGATTGATTGATATCAATAAGTTATCTTTTTTGTCCAGTTTTTGCTTTGAAAA
>CAJXKR010000072.1 GCA_913055815.1 uncultured Desulfohalobiaceae bacterium
TCCTGGCCCAACATGGAAGAATAGAATATAAGTTCTTCCGGAAAACGCTTATAGATCTTTTCCCGGATCAACTTGTTACTTGCCCTGACAGAATCACTTTCCAGGACCCTTTTTAACAATTCACTGCATTCATCCATGGTGAGCTTGCGCAACACACGTTTTATTCCTGGTATGGCCTGGGGATTCAAACTGAGGCTGTCCACCTGCATACCCAGCAACACTGGCAAGCAATATGGATCAGAGGCCATTTCCCCGCACATGCTCACTTCTATCCCGGCCCTGTGGCCTGCGTCCACCACATATTTGATACTTCTAAGCAGTGCAGGGTGCATGGGTTGATATAAATTGGAAACATACATATTGGTCCTGTCTATTCCCAGGGAATATTGGATCAAATCATTGGTTCCGATACTGAAAAAATCCACCTCCTGGGCCAATATATCCGCTATCATAACCGCAGAAGGCAATTCCACAACTATTCCCACGGCTATATTCTCATCAAAAGAAATGTTTTCGGTCCTGAGTTCCTCTTTCACTTCCTCCAGGACCTGCTTCGCTCCCCTTAACTCGCCGGCTCCAGAAATCATGGGAAACATCAGGGACACATTCCCAAATTGGCTGGCCTGTAATATAGCCCTGAGTTGGGTTTTGAATACTTCCCTGTATCTGAGGCAAAATCGCACTCCCCGGAGTCCCAGTACCGGATTGTCTTCTTCCAGATTTTCGAACTCGGAAGCAACTTTGTCTCCCCCAGCATCCAGGGTCCTGATTATCAATCTTCTGGGATGCAGAATAGAGGCCAAGTCCCGGTACTCTTCTATGAGTTCTTGTTCCGTGGGGAGGCTGGTATTATACAAGTAACTGTATTCAGTTCTGTAAAGTCCCACTCCCTCCCCTGCATAATCTATTACCGCACTTACTTCCTCAAAGAATTCTATATTGGCGAACAAACGAACCCTGAAGCCTTCCACTGTTTCACTGGGTAAATCCCGCTCCTGCATCACCTCTTTTTGATAACTCTCGAACTTTTCCTTCAGGACTTCATATTGATCCAATTCTTGCTGGTCCGGTTCAATAATTACCTGACCCTTAAAGGCATCCACAACCACATATTCGCCGTCTTCCACATGATTCTCCACATCCTCGACTCCCACCACAGCTGGTATCTCCAGGGTCCTGGCCAATATTGCAACGTGCGAAGTCTTTCCCCCTTGAGCGGTCGTGAAGGCCATTATCTTACTGACGTCCAACTCCACAGTATCCGCAGGAGTCAGACTGTGAGCTACCAGGATCACCCTGGTAGTGATGGGCTTGATGGAATCGTGATTTCCAAGCAACTGATTCATTACCCTTTGAGCCAATAAGCGCACTTCTTCCACCCTGGCCTGAAAATATTCGTCTTCTATGGCGTTAAAGGCGTTTTCCACCTCGGCCACCCCTTTTTCCAGGGCCCATTCGGCGTTCAAACGCATTTCGCGGATATAACTTTCCGTGGTTTCGCGAAATTTGGGATCCTGCAAGATCATCATATGGGAATCTATAATCGCTGCGTGCTCGGTTTGTTCCTGGGGAACTCCGGATCTTATCTGTTTCAGACCTTCCAGGGCCCTTTGAAAAGCCCATCTGAGCCTGTCCAATTCCTCAGGGACCAATTCCTCGGAAATACTTTGAACCGGGGCTAAACAATAGTGTCCCCTGTTCAACAAGTAGGCCCTTCCTATGGAAACTCCGGCGGATACGGCTATACCGTTCAAGACCTTTTTAGCCATACTAATAATCTCCGTTTGAATTGCTGAAAAAGTTCTCCACCATTTCTATAGCACTGTCCACATCAGGTCCTTCTGCACGAATAGTTATGCTCTTCCCCTGAACAGCAGCCAGACTGAGTATCTCCAGGACACTCCTCGCATCAGCTTTAACATCTCCCATAACAAGGGATATTTCGGAATTGTAATCCGCTGCCTTTCTTGCCAGCTGAGCTGCCGGCCTTGCGTGCAATCCGTACTCGTTTCTTATATATACTGTTTTCTCTTTTTGCATAAAACTACTAACACTTGATAACAAAGGTTTAATTAATTAGAATTCAAGAAATAACACTTCAGCACAACTTTAATACCTGCCGGGCCTCTGTTGAATAACAGGCTTTAGGCTCATATTCATGAGTAATCACGTAACAACGTAACCACACTCTTTCATATCAACTCCCATGCCCTAGCGTGCACAACGAAGCATGGGCAATCTCGTCAACGAATCTTTTCGTTGCGAGAAAAGGTTCTCAACTTGTAGAATAAACGGGCTATTGGTTCTTTTTCTTACTTAAAACCTTAACACCTTAAAACTCTAAAACTTTTTCATGTTAACTACACAATATATAAAACAACACCAACGAAGCAATAAAAACAAAAAACAATATTTCTCTGGATATAAACTGCTTATATACTATATAGCCTATTCCTGCCAAACACGCACTTCCCAGAAAGAACTTCCCTCCTTCTTTTTCCCATGGAAATATTATATACCATAGGATAAGAAGCAACAACATATTCAAAAATTTTATTCTCTGCCCCCACCCAATCAGATCTATCTGCTGCAACTTTTCCAAGAACGCCAATCCCTGTGTCCAACCCAACCAAAAAGTAATAAACTTGAACAAGTGCAACAAAAGAAAAAAAATGGCAAACCATAGAACGCCCCAAATATAACCCCCGGCCAATAACAGGCAAATGCTGATCAAGGCCCAAAATATCAGCAGAGCACCCCCAAAAAAGAAGTCCCCAATTGCGGACAGGGTATAGATGGTCGTAGTCTTGATCTTGTCCAGTGATGCAGGAGCCATTACACCCTTGGATATCTTGGATTCCAGAAACAGGAAATACCCCACCAACAAAGGAGTCCAAAAGGGATGAGTATTATACAGGGTCAAATATCTCTTTCTGGCTTTCTTCAACTCCTTGAAGTCTGGATACAATTCTTGCAATCCGGGTTCAATCGCAAAAGAAAGCCCGATATTCTGCAGTCCGCGCAGGTTATTACAGGCACCTATGAAATAGGTCCTGAAAAAACACAGAAGCAAGGCTTTAAGTGATATGCTCATCCCGGTCCTTAACCTTGTATATAACCGTTCAAAGGTTCAATTACCCCTTTTCTTCCGATTTACTTATTCCAATATCTCAAGATTCTGATAACCCTGAACATCGCTCGTTGATCCCTTGAACGATTGTTCAGGCTATCTTTGTTTATTCTGTTGTGCCAGATACAGTTGATATATCTGTTTGGTATTCCATCCCTTTACTTTGTCCATGACCCGGCGAATAATCTGTTTGGGTTTTCCTCCCTTGTCCATCTCAGCCAGGAGTACATGTTCAACTTGTGATTGCTCAGTAAAGTAAATCTCCTGCGGAGGTCCGAGCAAGACGGTAAATTCTCCCGGCAATTGCAGATCCTTGTCTAGCAGTTCACCCAGGGCAAAAGAAATCAATTCTTCATATCTCTTGGTGAGTTCCCTGGCCAGACAGCACTCTCTTTCTCCCAGAGCTTCAAATGCGATTTCCAGGGTCTCCTGCAACCTGTTCTTTCTTTCGAAAAAGATCAGAGTACTCCTTATATCGGCATATTCCAGGAAGACCCTTTTTTTCTCCCCCCTTTTACGGGGCAGGAATCCCAGGAAAGTAAAGGGCTGCGGAGGCAAACCGCTGGCCATTAAAGCGGTCACCGGGGAACTTGGACCCGGAACCGGGACCACTTTGTATCCATTGTCCCTGCAAGCCCGGACCACCAAATATCCCGGGTCCGATACCACGGGAGTTCCGGCGGTAGAAATCAGGGCTATTTCCTTTCCTTTCTGCAACAGATCCAGGACTAGATCGATCCTGCTTTTTTCATTATGGTCAAAAAGGCTGATAAATTCCTTTTTACCAAGTCCCAGCCTGTTGAACAAAAGTCCTGCTTGTCTGGTATCCTCTACAAGTACAACTTCCACATGCTGCAATATCTCTTTCGCCCTTGGACTCAAATCACCAAGGTTGCCAATAGGAACCGCCACCACCCATAACTTCGGAAAATTCGACCACGTTTTGTTCATGAATTATTTCACATCTGCTTTGGCTTATTAACACAGCGACCAGATCCAACCTACAGGGTTTTGCCCAAAGTTTATTTTTGGACAAATAGCTGCTGACTGCTTTTAACATTTTCTTCTGTTTTTGTATAGTCAAAGCTTCACTTGCATAACCAAACTGAATATCAGTCTTTGTCTTCACTTCCACAAACACATAAGTGTCCTGCTGAAAACAAACTATATCCAGTTCCAATTGCCTGTATCTCCAATTGGTATCAACTATGCCGTAGCCGTTGGCCTGGAGAAAACTACGGGCCAACTCCTCTCCTGCCTGAGCAGCATTCATATTCCCGGCAGCCATTTTTGACCTTTCAGCACACAATTTTTTACCGGTTTATAAGTATACCTGTGCAATCTGCTTGGACCGAATCTCTCTAACTTCTCCAAATGCAGTTTTGTAGCATACCCCTTGTGTTCAGAAAATTCGTATTCCGGATATCTCTTGTCCAACTTTCGCATCAATCGATCCCTGAAAGTCTTGGCCAATATGGAGGCTGCAGCGATCTCAGCCACCAGGGAATCCCCCTTTTTTATACACTGGCATTCCAGACGTGTCTCCGGGACACTGTTGCCGTCCACCAATACAAACGCGGGCTTCGGGGTCAATTTCTCAAGTGCCCTGCCCATTGCAAACATTGTGGCCCGCAGGATATTCAACCTCTCGATTTCCCTTGGCCAGGCCAGGCCCATAGACCAGGAAATCGATTTATCCTTGATTATCTTTTCGAGCTGAACGCGTTTGGAGGGTGTAATCTTTTTGGAATCAGTCAGGTCTTGAATGGTATTGTTATCTGGCAGTATAGTGGCTGCGGCAACCACAGGTCCTGCTAGGCAACCTCTTCCGGCCTCGTCCACACCGGCCAAGGGTGAAGGAAATTGTGAAGTATCTATCACGTTAATTCATTTCTGTTCCGGGTTCGTTGTTCGATGTCAGGATAAACAGGGGGTAACCTAACAGATCACCCCCAATTTCAGGGATCAAAGAAAGTAATGTTTGACAAAATCAATTTGCCGGATCTTAAACCTCGATCACCGAATTCCCGACTGTATTGTTTTTTATTCCGAACTTCCAAGTAGTAAAACTAGACAGGATTCCTATTTCTGGGTATCCCTGGTCTTGATGCGGGCAGCCTTTCCCTTTAATCCCCGCAAGAAGTAAATCCGGCTCTGTCTCACTTTACCGCGGCTAACCACTTCAATCTTTTCTATGGACGGGGAGTGCAAGGGAAATATCCTTTCCACGGCAATACCATCCGAAACCTTGCGAACGGTAAAAGTAGCCCTTGCCCCGGAACCGCTTTTCCTGATCACTGTTCCCTTGAAAACCTGAATACGCTCCTTTTCCCCCTCAATTATGCGAACATGGACATTGACGGTATCTCCCGCCCTGAATTCCGGGACATCGATTCGCATCTGCTCTCGTTCAATCTTGCTGATTGCGTCCATTGTCATTCTCCTTAATATTATTTCATGTTATTTTTGTTTTTTTCTTGGTGCCTAGTTCGCTGTTTTGCTATTTTGTTGTTAAGCTGTTAAGCCGTTGAGTTGTTGAGTTCTCAAGGTTTTAAGAAAAGAAAAATAAAAGCAAAAAGAAACTCAAAGCTGAAAACAAGAAAAAAGAATGGTACCATCTCTGAACTTAAGATCCTTAACAACTTAACAACTCATCAGCTTAACAACTATCTTATGCTAATTCAGATCTCCCAGGATTCGATCCACCAGAATCGCGGCTGCGGAACGTACAGACAAATGGTTGTAATCATCCCAATATCTGATTGGCCTGACAACTCCATCCGACTGTGAAATCACCTCCTGCGCCAAACCGGATCCTGTGCCCAGGACCAAGAGTACGGGGTGTTCTTGCAATATCTCCCTTACGCGGCTTTCCTTGATAGAACCCTCGTATTGAGCGCTAGTAGCAAATACGTACGGTTTTTTCCCGCTACTAGACTCGATTGCCTCTATTGCATCCTGCAACTCATCCACTACACTGACATTTTCCAGGGCCCGGGACCTAGCCGGATTGACCTGTTTCCCGTATCCTTCCCGCCAATGATTTATGAGCCTCTGTCCCAGGATCTGCTGATCCTTCAAAGGGGTAACTATGTAATATTCACCCAAGGAGTAAGTAGAACAGACCCGTGCTATATCGTGAATATCTAAATTTGTCAAAGAAACAGAAGTTATTTGTTTATTTTTATTCAACACCGGGCTGTGCAGCAAGGCCAAATACAGGTTGCGCGCGTATCTGGTGCGGTCTTGTTTGCGCAGGAACTTGTGGTCTTCAGACGTCAAATCTGCATGTTCAAGCAATTCCGGCCTTTGTTTCAGGGTTGTAAGCAGGGCCTGCTGTCTCCTCCAAACATCCACCTTGCCGTGGTCTCCGGAAAGCAATATTTCCGGTACATCGAATCCCCTGAAAGAACTGGGCCGAGTGTAATGGGGGTATTCCAACAAACCGTCAGCGAAACTTTCCTCAAGAACAGAATCCTCGGAGCCCATAAATTCGGGCAACAATCTGGAAACAGATTCCATAAAGCACAGGCAAGCACTTTCGCCTCCGCTTAAAACAAAATCCCCCATGGATATCATATCAGCTTCCACCACTTCGCAAAAACGGGAGTCAATGCCTTCGTATCTTCCGCAAACCAGAGTCAGGGATTTACACTTGGAGTATTCCCTTGCCTTGCGTTGATCAAATCTCTCTCCCTGCGGGGTGAAAACTACAACCCTGCTTTTCTCGGGAACATCCTCCACCACCCTTACCAAGGGATCCAGGGACATAACCATTCCCGCACCCCCCCCATAAGGGCGGTCATCCACGCTTCTATGCTTGTCTGCGGCATACTCGCGGGGATTGTAAAACGAGAAGGAAATAAGGCCGTTTTCCCCTGCTTTTGCCATCAAGCCGCAGTCCAGGGGAGATTGAAAGAATTCGGGGAAAATGGATACAATATTGAAATGCATTCTATAATTGCTTCTGTTACTGCCTGTTAATTCCTGAATAATATGTTGTGGCTTCTAATTCTTAATTAGTGATTGAACCTAAACTCACCCATCTTCTGCGTCGCTGCATGAAAAATTTCTCAATTGTTGAATATCGAGCTTTAAAATCTTATTCTTACGTAAACACCTAACCACATCCCAACACTATTCGGATTTATACAACTCCAAGAGACCTGGCGGAGGGGATATAATTATCTCACCGGATTCAATATTTATATCCTGGATAAATTCCCCGGCTACCGGAAACAGAATCTCCTTCCCATCAATCCCCTGAATAGACCATATTTCCTGCGCAGCTTCCTGCCTGGCTTGTTTTAAGACACCAATATATTCTTTTTCCGGCAAATATACGCTACATCCCTCCAACTCAAAGAGAAAGATCTCCTCATCTTCATCCTTGGGGGGCAGATCGCGCTTTCGGATCCAAATATCGTTCCCGATCAGTTCCTGTACCCGTGTTCTGTCCTCAATCCCTTCCAATTGCAGAATAACGTACTTCTGGTGCAAACGATAGTTTTGGATCAAA
The DNA here is from genome assembly GCA_913055815.1 of uncultured Desulfohalobiaceae bacterium. GTDB lineage: Bacteria > Desulfobacterota > Desulfovibrionia > Desulfovibrionales > Desulfothermaceae > CAJXKR01. The sequence continues at coordinate 7,650 of CAJXKR010000072.1, forward strand.
TATTTTTTGGGAAACTTGCTTTCCCCTTTTATATATATCCTGGAAAGTTCACCAAACAGGAAAGGGGAGCTTGCGTAATTTTTTACGCCCAACTCCCCTTTTTGTCCGTGGGCCTTTATGACCTTCCCAATAGTCAAAAAGGCTGAATAGACCATAGTTGTCCCGTTTATGTTTTATTATTCCAAAATTTCCAAGACCACCCTTTTCTGGGCCTTAGTAGAAACCGCCCCTAATAAAGTACGCATAGCACGAGCAGTACGGCCCTGCCTGCCAATCACTTTACCCAAATCTTCCTTGGCTACTCTCAATTCAATTACTGAAGTCTGTTCGCCCTCTATTTCCTCAACTTCTACTGCTTCCGGATTGTCAACCAATGCTTTAGCGATATACTCTATGAGTTCTTTGAACATAACGAACCTCCACACCGAATTCAGGGTTTTACATTTGATAAAGCAAAATACTTGGGTTAATTACTACTATAGTATCCAGCCCTTTTTAACAAAGATCGCACGGTCTCACTCGGTTGTGCCCCATGATCCATCCATTTCTTAACCTTTTCCAACTCGATCTTGATATCATTGGGTTCCACCATTGGATTATAATACCCCAAATATTCCAATGCTTTCCCATCTCTCTTGGCTTCACTGTCCACAGCCACCAACCGATAAAACGGCCTTTTCTTCGATCCCTTTCTAGTTAATCTCAATCTTGTAGCCATACCTTATCACGTCCCTCCGTATTAATTTAAGTTTATAGTTATAAGACAAACTTGTTGTCCTATTTCTTCTTCTTTTTCTTGGTGTTCTTTTGTTGTACTTTTTTCTTTTTTCTTTCATCTTTTTTCTTCTTGGTACCACCGCCAGTTTTTCCACCTCCCGGATCCATTCCTTCCATACCGGCTTCCAAACCCGGGATACCCGTCATAGAACCCATACCCGGCATACTGGCTGCGGACTTGCCTCCGCCCTGACTCATCTTTTTCATCATCTTTTGCATCTGAGTAAAATTCTTCAACAATTGATTTACATCGCTGACCGCAGTTCCACTGCCCTGGGCAATCCTTTCCTTTCTGCTATTGTTTATAATAGAGGGGTTATGCCTTTCCTTGTAGGTCATGGAGTTAATGGCAGCCTCCACCTTGGAGAGTTCCTTTTCCGGCATCTGCACATCTTTTAATTGATCCTTCACCTTGCCCATGCCGGGAACCATCTTCATCAGGCTCTCTATGGAACCCAACTTGCGTATTTTGCGCATCTGGGTCCGAAAATCCTCGAGATCAAACTCCGCTTTCTGCAGCTTATTTTCCAATGACGCGGATTCCTGCTCATCGAACTCCTGCTGCGCCTTTTCAATCAGGGTAAGCACATCTCCCATCCCCAGAATCCGGGATGCCACCCGATCCGGATGAAAGGCTTCCAAGTCCTCGATTTTTTCTCCCACTCCCACAAACTTGACTGGCTTACCGGTGATGGACCTGATGGACAGGGCTGCGCCTCCTCTGGCATCTCCTTCCAGCTTGGTCAGGACCACTCCGCTCATATCCAGGTCTTGATTAAACTTTTCCGCTACATTCACAGCGTCCTGGCCAGTCATGGAATCCGCTACAAGCAATATTTCCTGCGGAGTACACACCCGCTTGATCTCTGAAAGTTCCTGCATCAAGGCCTCATCTACGTGCAACCTACCTGCAGTGTCCAAAATCAAGACATCCGAACCCTGCTCCCTGGCTTGCTTAATTGCTGAATCACAAATCTCGACCGGATTCATCTGGGATGAAGACTCGTAAGCAGGCAAATCCAAATCAGTAGCCAACTTCTGCAACTGATCTATTGCAGCCGGCCTGTAAATATCCGCCGGGACCAGATAGGGTTTTTTGTTCTGCTGCTTTAAATAGGAAGCCAATTTGGCGGCAGTCGTGGTCTTCCCCGAACCTTGCAGGCCCACAAGCATAATGATTGCAGGAGATGAACCCTTTAATTGCAAACTTTCGTGTTCATCGCCCAACAGGCTGACCAATTCCTCGTGGACGATCTTGATCACTTGTTGACCAGGAGTCAAGCTGGACAACACCTCCTGTCCCAAGGCCCGTTCTTGCACCTTTGCCACAAAATCTTTGACAACCTTGTAGTTAACATCCGCTTCCAGTAGAGCAAGACGAACTTCCCTCAAACCGTCCTGAATATTATTTTCATCCAGGCGGCCTTGACCTTTGAACTTTTTGAATACTGACTCTAAACGTTCAGAAAGACTATCGAACATATATCACACACTCTCAATTTAAGAAAAAGGCATAGCTTGTTATTACCGAAAAGCTTCCCATCCAAGCTCGGTCAAGGCAGGAAAAAACTGTATCATTCCTTGGCAAACAAGCAAATCGGTTACACTATTAACACGGGAAAATTAATTTTTACCTGAAATCAGCGGATTAGTCAAACAGTGTTTCCCGGATATGCAAGCTAAATTCTCGATAATCTGCAAAACAGGAACAGTGCATATTCAACCTCCAGAACATTTTGCATTGTATCCCATCTTTTTCAACTCTTGAAGCAAGACATCCCTGTGATCTCCCTGAATTTCTATCACTCCGTCCTTTACAGTCCCCCCGCTTCCGCACTTCTTCTTGAGCTTTTTACCCAGTGATTTCAAGGAGTCCTCATCCGATCCGAGGCCTGTGATTACTGTCACGCCCTTGCCCTTGCGACCCTTGGTCTCCCTTCCGATCCTGACAATTCCGTCTCCTTGCCCGGATTTCGAGTCCTTTTTCATTCCTGAACACTCGCACTGCGAAACCGACTTGCCGCAAGCAGGACACATACCACCTTTTTCCGTGGAATACACCACACCGGAGACATTCTTTTTATTAGACTGCATAGAAAACTCTACAGTTCTAAGTTCGAGGTCCCATGTTAGAAATTGTCAAATAAAAATTATTCTAATTCAATAGTCACGACATAAGAGGCTAAGCCCTGTTGAACCTTGGTAGCATTAGCTATTGAATTTCTTGTAACCAAGCTACAAGATTCCCAAAGTGTTTTCAATGACAAACTTCGAACCTCGAACTTTTTAGTTGCCAACTAGGTTTTTGATTTTTGGATTGCATTTTCAAAACCTTTTGCAGAATTCCGGATAACCTTTTCCGGTACACAAAAGGAGAGTCTGAAATACCCGGAATATCCGAATCCGGAACCGGGAACAGCCAAGACCAGTTCATCCTGCAATCTGTTCACAAATTCCACATCGTCTCCCCCCGGGGCCTCTGGAAATATGTAAAAACCGCCCTTGGGGGAATTGTAATTATAGCCCGCACTGCTCAATATATCGCACATAAGTTCCCTTCTTCTTTCGTACGTGCCTATATCCACACCTGCGTTCAAAGCGTGGTGAAGCACTTGCTGGCCAATGGCAGGTGCATTGACGTAGCCCAATATCCGGTTGGTAAAGACAAGTCCCTGCATCAGCTTGTCCTTGTCTTCTAGTTCCGGGTTCAGGAGCACGTATCCGATCCTCTCACCCGCCAGTGAATGGCTCTTGGAAAAGGAACTTACCACGATACTGTTTTGGTACATGGGAAGCAGGGAAGGCACGGCATTGTCTCCGTAGGTCAAGAACCTGTACGGCTCGTCTGATACCAGCAATATGGGCTTGTCAGTTTTAGTATTCGCCAGTTGGATGATTTCCACCAGTTTTTGCAGTTCCTCAGTATCGTATATATGACCAGTGGGATTATTCGGGGAATTTATCAGCACAACCCTAGTCCGGGAACTTATTTTTTCTTCAATAGATTCCAAATCCAGTCTGAAGTCCAGCGGGACACTGGGTACCGGCCGGAACACCCCGCCGTAGTTGGCAGTATAGAATCCGTACTCCACAAAATAAGGTGCCGGGCACAACACTTCATCACCGGGTTCCAGGACTGCGCGAAACAGGCTGTTCAGCCCCCCTGCAGCACCGCAGGACATCATTACCTCGGAGGATGTTACCCGGGTACCCTGCTGTTCTGTCAAGTGTTCCG
>CAJXKR010000073.1 GCA_913055815.1 uncultured Desulfohalobiaceae bacterium
GAAACCTCGGTCACTACTTCCTGGACAAAAGGGATCTTTTCCCTGCCGTAACCGGTGCCGATGGAATAGTCTATTTGATCGGCTCCTATATTGGCACTTGCCAGAACCTGATCATAGACCTCCCTGGCCGACTCCCAGGGTCTGGCCTTGGATCTGATTACCTGCGTTGCAAGGATTTGATTGTCTTCTTGAATCACTGCCTTGCTGGTTAATGAACCCACGTCCAATCCCAATGTAATCATGTCAGCAACCTCCTGACATTTAAAAATTCCTCGAATCTTTCCCTGGTGTTTTCAAACGATTCCACCCGCTCGTCGAATGCATCCGAATACATGATATAGGTGGGTAATCCCGCTTTTTCCGTATCCCGGGCCAATAGCTTGACCATGCCCCAGGTGTTTCTGCATCCCGGAGTCCCGCTGTATACTATCAGGTCGGCACTATACATCTTGGCCAGGGCAAGGGTCTCCTGGAGCCACATGTGGGGAGCGTCGTAGGGTCCGCGAATGGATTTTATCATGGGCATCCTGGAGTTTTGGTCCGCCAGGCTGTCTATCATGGTGTCCAGGTCCGACTTGTCGATGCGATAAACACCCTCACAGAGGTTGTAGTCCTTTATGTCCCGATGATGGGGAGTCCAGTACCTGCTCAGGATGTTGCCGCTATAGGTCATTCCCAAATCCTCCAGCATTTGCCAGAACTTCAGGTTCTGTGCATAGTGGTCTATGTAGCAGAAAAAAGGCCGCAATCTTTCCTTCCCGTTCTTGAGCCCGGATTTCCCCTGTTCTGCATTTTCCCGAGCAGTCTCCAGCATGGCTTCCAGCACCCGGGTGCATTCCTGTCTTCCTGCAAAAAGGAAGCGGCAGGCATAGTGCATTAGATTGAAAGCTACAGGTAACGGATTGGGGACAAGCATTGCCAGATCATCCAGTTCAGCGGTTATTCGGTCCTGTTTTTCCAGTTCATCCAACGTGCCCCTTAATCTGTCTATATCCAGCTTCTTGCCTGTCTGCTCTTCCAGAAAGGAAATCAGTGCCTTGAAATCCTCCCGGTGGTAATAGTTGTTCCTTTCCCCGGTTAATTCATAGGGCATATCCAGTTGGAAAAAGGGAATATCCATGTATGCAGAGGCAAAGGCAAACGCGTTGGCATTGGTGTCGCATACTCCGGGAGTATCGGTTACTATCATGTCTATGTCCGCCCCCATGCCCGAGAGATAGGCGCCCAGGGTGCCCCTTTGGGAAGAACAGGAGGTTTCGGTGAACCCCACTTCGTTGCAAAAATCCAGGAATTCCGAAGTGCCGCGCTTGTACATAAAAGTCATCATCACGGTGACAACTTCCAGGCAAATGGGGTTGATGTCCATGGCATAGAAGATGGCCGGAGAAAAGCAAAACGTGGTTATGGCGTTGTGGGTGCCGGTCTCCTTGGAATTGACCAGGTTTTCCAAGTATTTGGAACAAGTATCCAGGAAGCGTTCACCCGCTTTGCCGGTGTTAAGCATCTCTTCCACCACTTCCCGGAAAGCCGGCATGTACTTGATGGATTGTTTCCATTCCTTGGCACTGGATGACGGCATTTTTGACGCCAAGTTAAAGGTCTGCCAGAGCATCCAGTCGAAATTGTATTCCCTCAGGGCTTGTCTCATATTATCCCTCCCATGCAACGCGGCATGAAAAATCTGTTAATTTAGTGATTGGACGTAAACTCACCCATTTACTTCGTCGCTTTAAGCCTTTGAAATCCTCATGTATTAATATACACTGCGGTTTCAAAAGTTTTCGCTCCTTGTATCTGGGCAAGTTTACGTCCAATCACGGTTTTGGGTCAGGCACTAATTTAGCCCTAAAACTCTTATTCTTACGTAATCACGTAAGCACATAATCACGTAAACACTTTTTTATTGCTCCAGTCTTTCCATGAATGCATCCACGCGCATTTTTATCCTGCCGGTTTCCACTAGTGAGCCGTATTCACGTTCCAGTTTCAGGCAGGGTATACCGGCAGCTTCCAGATCCCTTTCCAGAAGCCCGTTTTCCGCTCCGTGGAGATCGCAAAAGCGGATGTTTTGCAGCACTATTCCGTCAATGCCTGCATTTTCGACGGTATCCAGGATAGCTTGCTTCCTGTTTTGGTATTGACCGTACATCCTGGGGCAGTAGAACTTGTGCAGGTATCTGCTGGCCAGTGCAAAGATGGGGTCTTGATCTTCCCGGATTTTGTCCAGTTCAGACCTTGCTCCGAAGCAGTTCTGGTCTGCAACCACTACGGCCCGGTCCCCTTCGAGGAGTTGGAGTAGTTCCATATCGTCGTTAGCGCTTCCGACAAGCATTAATCTTTTCCTGTCCCGGAACCTGTTGCTGTCCTGTTTTTGTTCAATAAATCCGGACAAGAGATCGATAAAATCCTGTCTGGGAACAGAGGATGCGGTTTTGTATATTCCCAGTGCCTCTGCTCCGGAGACAGGAGGATGCTCGGATTGTCTTTCTTGTTCCAGCTTTTGGATCAGGTCCCTGGACTTATTGTATAGGTTTATGGATTCCCGGATGTCCTGATTGGAAATACTTAGTTGAAATTGATCCTGCAATCCCTGGATAAGTCTGTGCAACTCCTCCTCGAACCATTTTATGGAGTAGGAGCTTGCCTTGTGCGGAACCCCTAAATGGAAAAAGAAATCCGGAAGTATATTCGTTATGTCCTGATCCGCTTTGCGCCAGCATTCGTGAAGTCTGCGCATGGAATCGCAGCCCGCGGTGATTATTGCCCCGTCCAGGAACTTGTAAACCCCCTCGCCTGCCGATTGTAATATACATTTGGGCAGGCTGCAGATAAAAGGCCCGAAATAGGTATCACCTATGTTGGTTTTCTCGCTCTGGCTGGCCCTGAGCCTGAAGGGAAGGATGCCGCCTGCGTGCAGGATTTCTTGCGGTACGTAGGAGCAAGTGTATCCCACTATCTTCCCCCCTTGCTCCCGCCAATGGTTTAGATAAAGGTTTTCCTGGGCCTTGGCTATTTGCAGGAAGTTATCGATCATGAGTCTACCTCCAGGTTTTGAATGGAATTTCTGAGATGGAGCACGGATTTGGCCAGTTCATCCCGGGAAGAGTCATTTGAGCTGGAAATCAAGTCCGCCAGGGTGTTGATCATGGAAGGTAAAACAGTCTCTACCAGGCCCTGGTTGTGTTTTAGGATTGTATCCTGCAACAATAGCCAGATATCCTTTATTTCGGTTTCATCCAGGGAACTCAGGAACTGTTCGCAGAACTCCGGAATCAGTTCCGGGTCCTGGGAGTGGGCTTCATTGATCAGGGAGAAAATGCGGTTCAAGTTTTCCGCGGGTTGAGCCGGGTCCATCTCGTCCAGATAGCTGCCCAGCATTTGGTTCAACTCCCTGTCTTGCTCCAGGTTTTCCAGCATATCCAGTTTTTCGCTCTTTTCCCTGGATTTTTGGGAGAGGGCTTGGAACTTGTTCCTGAAATATCGGTTTGCCAATTCGGGGTTTTTGTGCAGTTCATGTCTTATGGTCTGTTGTGTGGACTCTTTTATTTCCTGCAGTCTGTTGCCCGAGTTGATCAAGAGCTCGCTGTCCAGATCCAGGAGAAACTCCTGGACGAATAGTTCCAGGACCTGGTCGAGCATGGGGTTGTTTTGTTCCCCCAAAAGCTCGCTTCCGGTATGGAATTTTCTGATAATTTCCAAGAACTGGTTTGTGATTTGGGCGAGATCCCGGCCGGGTATATCCCTGGCCAGGGCGAGTACTACGTCCGCGAAGATGTCCGGGGGTAATTCTTCCAATGGTTCCAGGGTCTTGCCCAGGGATTTGCTAGCGGCGCTTAAAATCTGGGGCAGGATGGAAAGCAGACTGACCACCTTGGCAGGCTGTTCCCAGAGAGTTTGATTAATGATCCCTATGATCTTTAGGACGTCCTGCTCCGAATCCAGGAGAGTTTCCTTTATTTGTCCCATATCGCTGTTCTGTATGAAGTCCTCGATATGGGGACCGAGTTCCCGGCTCAAAATTTCCGGATCGTTCTGGTGGACATCCTGGATACTCTTGGCCAGGTTGGAAAGAACCGAGCCCAAAATTCCGGTGTTGGTCTCCGAGATTAAATTGCCAAATATCTGGGATTTTTTGTCCGGTTCCGCCTCTGCCAATTCCCTGGAAAGATCCTTGCACATCTCCAGGCCCAGGTTGATAACTACAGGCATTTTTTGGGACAGTTCCTGTGCAGTGGTATGTTGCTTAAGGGTATGTTCGATTTCCTGCAGCCGCTTTGATTGAGAACCGTGGTCTGGCCAGCCTCGGGCAATCGTCCGGAGAATCGGTTTTGTCAGTGTGTTCTTTACCCTGCTCTCCTTGCCCCAGGATTGGATAACTTCTGTTATTGCTGACTGGAAAAAGCCCTGCGAGATGTTGTTCTGGATCAGGTATTTGGCTATCTTGTCCACCAGTTCGTTTATTTCTTCCGATTCCCCGGAATTGCCAAGATTTTTGTCAATGTTTTGCCGATCATCCATATCTGCCCTCCTTCTGAAACATTAAATTCGAATTTCGAAATTCGAATTTTAATAACTCAGGCCGCACTGTACACATTGGACTGTTTCGAAGTTTTTTCCTGTTTAGCCAAATGCTTGGCCAATCTCTTGCCCAGGCCGATCAGGGTCATTGTGGGGGGCAAGCCAAAGGATTCAGGTATCACGGAACAATCGCAGACATAGAGGTTCTCGACTTCTGTTTGGAGGTCGGAGTCCAGGAGGTGGTTTGTTTTGATTGTTCCACCCGGATGTGCGGCAACATACCAACTGCTGAAGATGTTTTTGGCTCCTGCGTTTTTCAGTATCTTTTTCGCGCGTTCCTTGCCGTGTTTCAGGGCTTTAACATCTCCGGGAGCCAACTTTTTCCTTACTCCGCCCTTGTCTGTAAGATGCCCTCCCAGGCGGTCCCTTTCCTTGACCATAATGCTAAGGGTCTTTTTATGGGCAAACAGGCGGTCCAGTCTGCCTTTTTGAGCGCTAAATCCCCTGTACATGGTCTCCGGGATGGTCATGTCGGTCATGACATATCCGTCCTCCACCATATGAGCACCGCTGGACATGGGGATTTCGCTCCCGCCCCGGATATCTTTTGCTTCGCCGAATACAGCGATCAGGGGATCGAAGAAAAAGTCGCCACCCGCCTCTTTGATTCCGGAATTCTTCAGGATCACGGGTGATCCTATCCCACCTGCGGCAATAATCACCTTGGGGGCATGGGCGTGGTATTCCATGAAATTCTTGGTATAGGCCACTCCGGTTGCCTGATTGTTTTCCATTATCACCCGCTTCACCCTGGCCCGGTTCACGATTTGCATTCCCTTCTTGAATGCCTGGTCCACGAACATGCGGGCATTCCATTTTGCCCCGTGCGGACAGCCATAGTTGCATCTCCAGCACTGTGGCCTGCAACGATCCTGATAGATGAATTTGGGGAGTTTGTTCCAGTCAAAGCCAAGGTCCTGGGCACTGTCCATTATTCTATTGGTCATGGGGCCTACAAGGTCATCCTCCAGAGGTGAATTGGGAAGTTCCGACCTGGTCTCATCCACTTCGCCGCTTATGTCTATACCGTAATTTTTCAGCATATCCAGGGGAGGTTCGAAACAGGTGGCGTAGTAGTAAATAGAGCTACCTCCGGTGGTTAGCCCTCTAACCAACCCCACCATGTTGTGGGTGAACAACATGCTCTGCATGGGCATCCCAGTGTTTTTTACAGTCTGGGCTTTGGAGCCGGTAACCGGATTGTAGTCTCCCCATTCCAGCATCAACACTTTTTGGGAGTTTTGGGTCAACTCCTTGGCCACGGTAGCCCCTCCCGGACCCGAACCTACTACGATTGTGTCGTATTCATTATTTGCGTAATTATTCATAACTCTCCCCCCTGATTTTGGAACTTACTAATTCTTGCTAATTGCTATACATCGGCAGTTACAACATAGCACTTGAAATTTATATTTGAACAGCTAACACCACAGCGCCAGTTTTCTATTATAGCACCTTGATAACCGGAATAAATTTAAGCCGTAGCCGGGTGGTCCACTGTGCGACTTGATTATCCAGGCCTCTTGAGGGCTGGATAAGCACCCAGAGCAAAAGTGGACTACCCGGCTGCGGCTTAAATGTCGCTGTAATGCTAATATCTATTGCATTCAAGTTGCCAGGGCAAAGCTGGTATTTTCCGAGGTTTGTGCTTTCTTGCTTGCGTTTACCGCTGCTCCCAGTGCTCCCATCAACTGGGGGTCCACAGGTAGAGTTTCCGGCTCGGTCCTGAGCAGCCTGGAGAGTTGCTTGATCATTCCTTGGTTTTTGGAGCATCCCCCGGTAACAGTTACCTTGGGTCTTACACCCACCCTTTTTAAAAGCGTGAAACAGCGTTTTGCCACCGAGGCCTGGATCCCGGCGGCAATATCAGCAGGTGGCTTTTTCTTGCTCAGCAGGCTGATCACCTCGGTTTCTGCAAAAACGCTGCACTGGGCAGTTATGGGAACTATCTTCCTGCTCTGCATGGACAAATCCGAGAATTCCTCCAGGTCCATCTTGAAGATGCGGCACATCATTTCCAGGAATCTGCCCGTACCCGCAGCGCACTTGTCGTTCATCACGAATTCCTGCACGGCCCCGTCTTCTGCAATGGAGATAGCTTTAAGATCCTGTCCCCCCACGTCCATTACGGTTTTTATCTCCGGGTCCAGAAAGTGTACTCCGTAACAGTGGCAGCTTATTTCTGAGATGTTTTCATGTGCAAAAGGGACTTCGTTCCTGCCGTATCCAGTGCCAATCAAATAGGCAATGTCCTGGATACCTTTTAGTTCCCGGATTTGGTCACAGGCCTGTTCCAGAACCCGGGTGGCTGTTTGTTCCGGATCCAGTTCGCTGCTGATAATAGCGGATGCTGCAAGTTGATTGTCCTTGAGTATGACCGCTTTGCCCGTAGTGGAGCCTACATCGCATCCTGCGAAAAAAATTGTTTTTTCTGCCATGATTTTTCTCCTTTTGCCGTATATTCAATATGGAAATTCGATATTCGGAATTTTGTAAATTTATAAATGAAATAGAATCAATTGCCAAAAATAAAAAAACATTTTGAGACGCAGTAGTTTTAATTATTCAATGGCTTGGCCTTCATAATGTTTTCCATGAAATGGTTGACCTGTTCCAGGATCGACTGTTTGGAAACCACTCTGGGATCCGAGAGGTCGTAATTGATAATCAGCATGGGAATGCCTTTTTCCCTGCATTTTTCCCGCAACATGCCGTTCAGTGCGGCAGTATTCTTGCAGCCCACATGCCCGGCGACCCAGATCATATCGATATCGAACTGCTTGACCATCCGGAAGATATCGTTTAGGTAATTTTCTGCTGGTCCCCTGGTATGCCTTGCCATGGGACCTTCCATGATGTTCTGCCCGATTCCGTGCAGCATGGATTCTTCGCTCGAGGTGTCAATATATGGAGTCCTGCTGTTATAGCTCATGCTGTCGATAATCAGTGATACTCCGTAAGTCTGTTCTGCCCAGTTGAAAAGATCTATGGCGTGCAGCAGCGGTGGATTCCAGAGGAGTGCCCGGTATTTTTCGTTCTTGACAGCGGGCTTGTCGTTTTCCAGGTTGTCCCGGGTAAGCTCGCAGAGATTTTGGAAGAGTTTAGTGGATTTTGCCGCTCCCGGGCTGACGTTGGATGCCCAGAGGTGGCTTAACCAGATCGGTTCTGAAGCCATTGGGCTGGGGCGATTCCGGATCATTTCCCAAAGTTCCATCTCAAATTCCACCATCCGGTTTCTCTCCTCGCAGATTGCTGCCAGTTTGTCCCAATCCATACGTCCAGGAGTGTGTTTTTCCAGCCAATCGATCATGCGCCTTAGTTCCTTGGCAAAGTACTGGCGCGCGCTGGGATTGTAAAAGTTGTGCGGGACATCCAATCTGATCGTGGGGAGGTTCAGTTGTCTTTCAATAATGGAATACGAAGCCATCCCACCGTCACAGGGCAAATTTGAAGTGACTATCGCGTTAGCCTCAGGCAATTCCCCAGAGAGGACTAGTCCCAGGGTGCTCTTGGGCAGGCTGCAAATATCCGGTGGAATTGCGTTGTTCTCTGATACATCTATGTATTCCTCTACTGCATGCGGGTCGATCATGGGCAGTGCAATTCCCAATAGCTCGGTCATAAACGGAGCCAAGCCCATTGCCCTGAAGATTTCCGGAGGGATCATGTCCTCGTGGATTATCAGCCGATCCTGGTTAAAGAACATATCCTGGATTACGTCCACGAATCCGTTGATGATAAAAGACACAACCATGGAGGTTGCTTGTAAATAGTTGTCCTCCCTGTTTTTGCCAAACTTGGTGTGCAGAAGGTTGGCCTTTAACAGTGTCTTTAGCCAGGGATACCTCTTTAAATCCTTTGACAACAGTTGCACCGGTCCCCTGCGCAACCCTAGCCCGGCCATTGAAATCCAGCCTGCGATATTGTGCCTTGAATAAAGGGTTAATTTTTCTATCGTGTTCATATCTTATTTATCCATGCTTTCCAGAAATGCCTGTACTCTGGTCTGTAGTTGTCCGGTTTCCGTGCCGTGGTATTCCCGCTCCAGGCAGAGTACGGGATAGCCGTGTTCCCGGAGTGCAGGTATAAGTGCCCCGGTTTCAACACCCCATATATCGCAGAATTTTATATATTCCAGTATAATCGCATCTACCCGGAATTTTTGTGCCTTCTCCAGGATTTTCTGCAGTCTCTGGTCGAATTGGTCCATCATTCGCGGACAGGAAGGAGTAAGGAGCTTGTGTTCAGCAACTGCTCTGATAGGTTCCCTTTTTTGTTCTATTTGTTCCAGTCCCGGGATGGAACCTGTGCAGACCCGATCTGCCACCACCAGGGCCCCGGTGGATTCGATGGTACGTATGTATTCCGGGTCGTCGAGTTGGCCGCCAACAATCATGAGCCTGGCCCGGTAGTTGTCCATACCCCGGGTTTGTTCCAGGTTTTGCCTGAACTGTACTATCTTCTCCCGGACAAGCTCCCTGGGGGTGGTGATGGCTGCCAGCATCATCCTGGAAAACTCTGTTCCGGACAGCGGAGGATGATCCATTTTCCGAAGTTCAGATATCCCGGACAACAAGTTCAAGAAGTCATTGTGATCCGATATTGCCTTTTCTATGTCCTGTCTAGTGATTTGCATATCAAAGTGTTGCCTGAGTCTTTGCAGGAAATACTCAAGTTCCTGGGTGAACCAGGTCAGTGCCTGTTCTTCTCCCCTGTGCGGAACGTCCAGGATGTGTGTAAATTCCGGAGTGATCAGGTATTGCAGATTGTCGTGGAAGCGTCTCAGATGATCGCAGCTGGCTGCGTTGACCCAGCCTGCAAGGAAATCGTATCTAAAATCCATGGCCATCTCCAACAGGCTGCGGGTATAGGAACAGGTGAGATTGGAGAGGTAGATGTCCGCGATTTCCGTTCCCCCTACTCCGGGCGCCCGCATCCTGAGCGGGAACATGGGAGGGACTGAAAGCAAAACTTCCGGTATCATGCTGCAAGTGTAACCCACCGGGATACCACCCTGATCAACAGCTTTTTCCACCAGGGTATTTTCCGGATCTTGCAGATAGTTGTCAAAAACACTGCTTTGCATCTATGCCTTCCTGGATAGAGTTTTGGTTTTACTATTCAGTCGATTGTCGACAACAATAGCTAATCCTTTCTAGCAATTTTCAAATATAACTCCCATAAGGAGTAAGTAGTTGCAACTACCTTGTGAACTGGCCTATTTTCATTTTTCTTTTTGCCCGTAGGGCATCAGAGTTAAAATAAATAAATCTTTTCCTTTACTTTATCCGGAATTGCAATTAAATTGCCAAGTTACTCATTGAAGTCTGGATTGACAACAGCTAGGAAAGTGAGCTGCCTTTCAGGCTACTTCTTGTTTGTCCAGTGCAAGATTGCCGTTTTCTATTGCCTGCATTGCCAATTTTTTTTCATTTTCCATGTATTCTATAACCGTGTTTGCAGACATTTCCGCATTTCTGTGTTGTACGTAATAATTGCCTTTTTTAAATATCTTCAAGTTTTCTTCCAGATTGTTGCTGCGCAACTTAAACAACTGGAATTGAATCCTTCTAAGATTGGGAAACAAGTCGTAGAGTATTTCTTCCAACAAAGTGTTTTGGGTAGCCTTGATGCAAGCAAGGGCAAATTCGAATATGGCTTGGTAGTAGGTGACCATATCCTGGTTTTTCACTGCCTGGGTCGCTTTTTCCGCTGCTTGGTTAATTACTTTTAGGTCCCCGGATGTGGCTTTTTCCACACATTTTTTCGCAACATGGGTGATCAGTGCAAGAGTAACTTCGTAAAGGGAATCGATTTGATCCTTGGATATTTCGGTGACTTTGGTGCCTTTGCGTGGTATCTGTTCCACCAGCTTTTGTCTCTCCAGAATCTTGAGCGCTTCTCTTATGGGGCTTCTGCTAATATTCAGATCTTGGGCAACTTTTGCTTCCCGGATAAATTCTCCGGGTTTAAGTTCCATTGTAATAATCTTTTCCCTTATATAATCCGCCACTTGTTCAGTAAGGCTCTGGGGTGATACGAAGTTCATAATGATACATCCCGAAATAACAGTTAGTTTAAGCCAGCTAGAATCACTAAAATAAACCTGATTAAATAGTCGATTGTCGACAATATATCAATAAGCACTGTCCTTGTCAATAGAAAAAAACACAAGGATCGAGCCATTTGGTGGCCCGATCCTTGTTTGGATTTAATTAGTTTATGGATGATTCAATCAGCTTTGTACCTGTTGTTTGATTTCCTCCACGATTTGTGGATTGGCCAGGGTGGAGACATCCCCGACCTCCTGGGAATTGGAGATGGAAGCCAAGATCCGGCGCATGATCTTGCCTGAACGTGTCTTGGGCATGTCATCCACGATATACACGTGGGCAGGCTTTGCGATTTTTCCCACAACATCGGACACAGCATCGGATACTTTTTGGGCTAATTTTTCCGAAGGATCAACTTCCGGTTTCAAGGATACGTACAGGTCCGGGACTGTCCCCTTTACCTCGTCGTTCACCGAGACCACTGCGGCTTCTGCCACATCCTCCACTGTCAGGGCGGCGGATTCTATTTCCTTGGTCCCCAGTCTGTGCCCTGCAACATTTATCACGTCGTCGATCCTACCCAGGATACGAATGTATCCGTCTTCTGCCATGACCGCCGCATCCCCGGCAAGATAAGGCCAATCCCTCCAGTCCGTGCTATTGGGATCCTTGTTGTATTTGCCATAGTAGGAATCTATATAGCGCTCCTTGTTCTTCCAAATGCTTTGAAATGCTCCCGGCCAGGGGTTCTTTATGCAGAGATTTCCCGCCCTGCCGTCTCCGGGAGGAATCTCGTTCCCTTCGTCATCCAGTATTACAGGATGTATGCCTGGCAGTCCGGGCCCTGCACTTCCGGGTTTCATGGGCTGAATAGCCGGCAGGGTGCTGCACATAAACCCGCCGGTCTCTGTCTGCCACCA
>CAJXKR010000074.1 GCA_913055815.1 uncultured Desulfohalobiaceae bacterium
CGCGATCCCCGAGCCCAGGATCGCCACTGTCGGGGTTTTATTCTCCAGGGCGGAAGCGTGAGCCAAGGTGTCCACCCCCAAAGCCAGACCGCTTATTATGGCGATCTCCGGGTGGGCCCTTAAAAAAGGAGATAGGATATGTTCGGCCACTTGCTTGCTATAGCCGGTGCATTTTCTTGATCCGACCACCGCCACCCCCGGATTTTGGCTTATTTTTAAATTTCCTTTATAATAGAGAACAGGGGGAGGATCATGAATTTCCCATAAAAGTTGCGGATATTCTTCATCCCGGAAAGTGGCGATCTTAATATCTTCCCGCTCTATTTTTTTAAATTCATTTTCCGGATCTATTTTTTGTCGGAAAGTTATAAATTCTTGGGCCGTTTTTTCTTCAATGCCCGCTTTTTTAAACTCTTGAAGGTCGGCCTCAAAAGCTTGTCGGGGAGTGGAGAAATAAGCCCACAATTTATTCAATCGGCTCGGACCGAATTTGGAAAAACAGTTGAGAGCATGGAGAAAAATGTATGACTGTTTTTTCATTTTGGCCAAATTTAAGGGAATTTAAAACTATTGACAAAAATTAACAATTGTGTTAACGTGAAAAGTTAATTCAAAAAAGAAAAAAGAGATAGTCTCCGGAATTACTGCCTAGAAGTAGCTTACGGTTAGGCTCCCCTCCTGGCCTAATCGTGGCTTTAAATAAGGTAATCCTTGGCTTCTAGGCAGTTATCCCGGAGACTATCAACAACTCGGCAATACTTAAAAGTATTGCTTTTTTATTAAGAGATTTTAAAGATTCGGATCACAACTCTTCTTTTAATATGGTATCTATGATCTCATTTAATATTTTTTCTTCTTTTTGGGTGAATTTTTGCAACACAAAACGGGCCGCATTGGAGATATTGCCTTCTTGAGGGGCTATTCCCACCCGGATCCTTTTAAAGTTTTTGGTCTTTAAATGGGTTATTATGGACTCTATTCCGTTATGACCGCCGCTTCTGGACCCGATCGAGGTTTTGTATTTCCCGAGGGGTAGATCAATATCATCATGGATCACCGTTAAAGTTTCGCTCAGGTCGGCATCTTTGGCCGTCATTCCCCATTTTTTCGGCAGTAGTTTATAATAAGCGAGGATTGCTTGAGTTGCGAGCCCGGCTTTCTGTCCGATCAGCCTTTCCTTGTCATCCTCCTCCACCAACATTGCAGCAGCCTTGTTGAACTTCTTGACATAAGCGTCCTGGTCCGACCAAACCAGCGGAGTAGCCATATCCTCCAGCACGGTCTCGTAGTAGTTTATCGTCTCTCGGATCTCGTCGGTCATTATGTTGACCTTCTCGGCGAGACTCCCGATCTCGTCGCTTCTGTCTATCTTCAACCGATCCACATCCATCTTACCCTGGGCGATGCTGTCCGCATGCCTTTCAATATCCAGTATGGGACTTGTCATCCGCCGTGCGAGGAAGTAGATTCCCACTGCCATAAGAGCGGTAACAGCAAGTCCGAGCAGAGTTATCTTTATAAACATGGAGACAATATTTTCCCATACATCGTTCACATATACCCCTGTTCCCAGAATCCATCCCCAGGGTTCGAACTCCTGGACATAGGAGAGCTTGGGTTCCACCCTGTCCGCATTGTCGTAGTACTGCCAGTGATACTCCACGAATCCCGCGCCCTTATCCTTAGCGACCTCTACAAAACGATTGAACAAGTACATCCCTTCTTCATCCCGGACCTCGGAAAGATCCTCGCCGTTTAGCTGCGGCTTGTAAGGGTGCATGATCATTTTGGGCTGCATGTCGTTTATCCAGAAATACCCTCTCTCCTTGTCCCCGTATCTCGCTTTTTCGATCGCTGCCTTGGCCTTTGCCTTGGCCTTGGCCTCGCTCATTTCGCCATCCTGAGACAACTGGTAATAATGCTCCAAGATCACCATCTGGGATTGAATCAAATTCTGCACTTTCGCCCTTTTCTCCTCCCACAGAGAATTGTGAACCTCCGGAAAATAAACAAAACTGACAATAATCGAGAACACGGCAATAATTAAAATCATGGTCAGAATTAACTGATTCTGAAAACTCTTGAACCTGAAAAAACGCATATACATCCTCCAAATAGGCTAGATGTTAAATATTACAATGTTTATATCTATTAACTATGTTTAATAAATGTGCTTTTCGTTCTAAAATCTTCTTTTCCGACTTGACAGTCAAAGCTTCTAAAATAACCCCCTGAATTTACAAGTTTCATATTACCATTGAATGTACTTGGAATCATGTAAAACAATATATTGCTTTGACTTGAAAACTTCGAACTCTTTAGCTGCCAATATACCTGTCAAGGAGAATCCCAATTCCATTGGCTAATAATAATTTTTTTTAAATATAGCATAAAACAAAAACTCATGTAACCCATAAAAAACAATTCCCCAGCTTTTTTTTCTTATTGTTCCAAAATAATTTTATCAAACAAAATTGTTGGACTGCAGTTTTGAGATTTGATAAATACAGAAAATAAACAATCCACCTGTTCAAAATCACTGTTCACGCTGGAAGAAGTGTAGCGGTTATAAATCCGGGGATGCTAATTTATTTGTGTATATTCAAAAAACTGCTGCAACTTTATACTACATCAGACAATTATCAAAATTTACAGCAAGAGGAAGCCATTAAAGGAGGCCCTTATGGGGAACCAAACCGTAAGAAGCATATGTTTCGAATGCCACAGCCGCTGCGGCGTGCTGCTGAACCTGGAAAACGGTAGGCTACAGGAAGTCAAGGGAGACAAGGAGCACCCGATCAGCCGGGGATATATCTGCCCCAAGGGAGCAGCTGCCCCGGAGATCATCTATCACCAGGAGCGAATCACCACACCCTTGATCAAGTCCGGAAAGGGATTTAAACAGGCTTCATGGGAAGAGGCCCTTTCCCTGATAGCGGAAAATTTGAGCCGGGCCAGCGAGAAACACGGTCCTGAATCCGTGGTATTCGGCACCGGCACCACCCGGGGGACAGCCCCTTATATAAACTGTTTCCTTACCGCTTTCGGGTCTCCGAACCTAATGGCACCTTCCAACATGAGCGGCGGTCCTATAGTTATGGGTAGCTTGGCAACCAGCGGTTTCGGAATGTCTGACCCGGACTATGCAAACAGCAAATGCATCCTGCTTTGGGCCCATAATCCGAAAAAGTCCTGGCCTGGTTTGTATATGAACGACATACGGGACGGGCTCAAACAAGGTTCCAAACTCATCGTAGTCGACCCCAGACGCACCAATCTCGCCAACAAGGCGGACAACTGGCTGCAAATCAGGCCGGGAACCGACGTGGCCCTGGCACTTGGCTTTATACATATTATTATTGAAAGCGAACTCTATGACAAGGATTTTGTGGAAAACTGGACAGACGGGTTTGCGGCCCTGAGGGAACACGTATCGGAATACACACCGCAGAAGACTGCTGAAATCACCTGGATTCCCAGTAATCAAATCCAGGATGCCGCCAGGATGTTTGCCAATAACCCTCCCGGAGCCATAGGACCCGGTATGGGCGGGACGAGCCAGGGGAACGACGCCTTTGACCTCAACCGTGCCTTGACCATTATAAGCGCCATTACCGGCAACCTGGAAGTTGCCGGGGGAAATCTGCGACTGCCCGCCCCCACAAGCAAGCGCAGTTGCTACGGCCCGGACCACGATCCGTTTTTCAACCTCCCCAAGGATCAGGCCCTTAAAAAACTGGGGCTCAAGCAATTCCCGCTGTTGCAATTCATTCCCATTCCCTCACCCCCGCAGACCGTATGGCCGGCAATCACGGATAACGATCCCTACCCGGTTCGTGCAATGGGCCTTTTTGCCAACAACACTGTCTGCGCCTACCCCAACTCCTCGCATGTTCGGCAGGTGCTAAAGCAACTGGACTTCTTGTTCGCAGTGGATTATTTTCACACCCCCACCACTGAACTTGCGGACGTAATCCTGCCACCGGCCCACTGGGTAGAACGCGACGATGTGGAGGATCTGTTGATGAAAAGCTATGTATTCTCGCAGCCCAAGGCCCTGGATCCCCTCCCGGATTGCAGGGACGAGAAACAGATACTGATAGAACTGGCCCAAAAACTGGGATTGAAAGGATTTTTCAACAACGAGCAAGAGATGCTGGACTACAGGCTGGAATATGCCGGACTTACTTACGAGCAGCTAAAGGAAATGGGCTGGTACTATGGTGGATTTACTTACAAGAGCTACGAAAACAAGGGTAAATTCCGTACCCTTACCGGAAAAGTAGCACTGAACGCAGACTTCCTGGAAAATCTCGGAATATCAGGAATGCCTCAATTCCGGGAACCTCCGGAAAGTCCCTATAGCAGGCCGGAACTGACCGAGGACTACCCCTTGATACTGACCACCGGAGGCAGGTTGCTGGTCTACTACCATTCCTCGCACCGCAATATAGCCTCCCTGCGCAAAAAGGCTCCGGATCCGGAACTGGAAATAAATCCGGACACAGCCCAAAAATTGGATATTGAAGACGGGGAGTGGGTATACCTGGTTTCTCCCAGGGGAAGAGTGGAAATCAAGGTGAGCTATTCCCCGGATATCAGTCCGGAAGTGGTGCATTCACCCCACGGATTCTGGTACGGTGTGGAAAACGGCTGGCAAAGAGTGAATATCAACATGCTTACAGACGATGAAGCACTGTGCCCGGTAACCGGATCAGTACCAATCAAATCCCTGCTTTGCAGGGTGGAAAAAATGTAGACCCAGCCAGGGGTTTAAAACCCCAAATAAGATCGCTGTCTCCCCTGACTGTTTGGGCAAATGGACCCACATTTTAAAATTAGAATTTCTGGCTTCCCTTAAGATTGATTGACCTTCAGAAAATAGTGCATAATTTTGAT
This sequence comes from uncultured Desulfohalobiaceae bacterium, assembly GCA_913055815.1. GTDB lineage: Bacteria > Desulfobacterota > Desulfovibrionia > Desulfovibrionales > Desulfothermaceae > CAJXKR01. The sequence goes on from CAJXKR010000074.1 coordinate 4,900, forward strand.
AGGATAAATTAAAAAATAACATCGAATACAAGTATCAAAAAGGAGATCAGATGGATATCGGCAAATACAGTTTCAAGGAGTTTATGGAGCTGGCTGAGTGGCTGCACAGTTTCCCTGCGCCTGGCATTTTGATCGGTGGATTCATGGTGGAAAAGGCAAAGTCCGCCATGCCCAAGGACACGCTTTACGAAGCCTTTGTGGAAACCGGGAAATGCCTACCGGATGCGGTACAACTGTTAACCCCCTGCAGCATAGGCAACGGCTGGATGAGGATCGTAAACCTGGGCAAATATGCCCTTTCCCTGTACGATAAATACAACGGAGACGGATTCCGGAGCTACCTGGACCCGGACAAACTTGCAGATTGGCCGGAACTCCGCTCCTGGTTCCTGAAAGAGAAACCCAAGGCAGAACAGGATTCCGAAAAACTGTACATTGAGATCGAAGAAGCAGGGGATTCTGTTTGTACCCTTGAAAAAATCCAAATATCCGACTCCTACTTTAAAAACAGAAAAATGCGCAATATTATAATCTGTCCCGTCTGCCGGGAACCCTATCCAGAGGCAGACGGTCCCATTTGCAGGGGCTGCCAGGGAGAAGCACCATACAAGGAACAAAACAAAACCAGCAGTTCGGAAAACACGGGACCGGGACTCCAAACCGTGGACCTGGATAATGCCGTTGGAGAACAGGCAGTACACGACATGACCGGGATAGAACCGGGAGAGAGCAAGGGGCCCGAAGTCAGGGCAGGTCAAGAAATCAGCACAAGAGATCTATGCAGATTGCAACAAATCGGGAGATCCAGGATCTTTGTACAATCCGGGGATCAGCCCTCTGAGGATTGGATACACGAGGACAATGCCGCCTTGGCTTTTGCAGAGTACATGGCGGGAGAGCATGTGGCTTACCAGGACACCCCCAAAGAAGGAAAACTAGGTTTCCAAGCCGAAATCAACGGCCTGCTCTCCATAGACAGGGAAAAACTGCAGGGATTCAATCTGGTCCCGGAGGTAATATGCTCCTCGCATCACGGAGACACCCCGGTGGAGAAGGGCAAAACCTTTGCCGGATGCAGGGCAATACCCCTGTATTTACACCGGGAAAACCTGAGCAAGGCCTTGGCCGCTCTTCAGGATGGTCCGGTATTTGAAATCCTACCATTCCAAAAAATGCAAGTGGGAATACTCATTACCGGCAGTGAAGTCTTTACCGGACTTGTGGAGGACAAGTTCGAGCCCGTGATAAGCAGCAAGGTCAAGGATTACGGTTGCGAAGTCCTATCCAGCGAGGTCGTCCAGGACGACAGGCAGCAAATACGTCAATGTATAGACAGGATGCTGGACAAGGGAGTGGAACTACTGGTTACTACCGCCGGACTCTCCGTGGATCCGGAGGATGTAACCAGACATGGACTTTTGGATGCGGGACTGCAGGATATCTTGTACGGGATGCCCGTATTGCCGGGTGCCATGACCCTGCTTGGCCGGATAGGTAATGCGCGGGTGATTGGAGTCCCGGCATGTGCGCTGTTTTACAAGACTACCAGCTTCGACCTGTTGTTACCCAGGATATTGGCGGGCAAGGAAATAACCCGGAAAGCACTCTCCGGATTCGGTGAAGGCGGATTTTGCCTGGGTTGCAAGATATGCACCTTCCCCAAGTGCCCCTTCGGCAGATAGATAATATGAAAAAAGTTGTAAGTTATAAGCAGGAAACTGTTTTTTGAACTCCGATCGCTACTTCGTAGTCGAGATTGCCCATGCTTTCGAGACAACTTGGATCTATCTCAACAAAAAACTATCCTGATGAAAAAATCTAGCTGTCACTGGATTAATCTTGTTTGTTCTCCACGAATCCTTGTTTGGCAAATTCCGGGTCGGGATAGGAGTAAAATCCTTGTCCGGTCTTCGTCCCCAATAGACCTTGATCCACGTACTGCTTTAAAAAGTCGGCAATAGCTTGTCTATTTTTATCTTGCAACTGTTTGGCCCAATAGTCTGCAATACGCCAAGCAGTATCCACTCCCACGCTGTCAATTATGGCGAAGGGACCCATGGACATACCCATAATTCCCATCCAGGAACGATCTATATCATGAATTGAAGCCACATTTTTGGCAGCCAAAGAGATGGCGGAAAAAAGGAACTGCTGAAACATGGAGTTAAAAACATACCCGTGATTCTCCTTTTCCAGGACAATGGGAATTAAACCCATATATTCCGCAACACTCCTGGTCAATTCCACGCAATCCTTGGAAGTTCCGGAGTGGGGCATCACATCAACGATCCTGTCGGAAAGTAGATTATGAAAATGAAATGCGAGCAACCTGTCCGGACGGCCGGTTTGTTCAGCGAACATGGAGGGAACCAGTGTGGAAGTGTTGGTAGTAAATATTGTCTCCCAGGGACAAATCTCGTTGAACTGGGCAAACACACGGCCCTTCAAATCCGGGTCCTCGGGTACTGATTCGCTGACAAAATCCGCATTCTTGCCTGCATGTTCGGGATCAATGCTTGTCTCTATCCTTTCCAGGGTTTTTGCTGCCTCTTCCTTACTCAGTTTACCGTGCTTGACAAAGCTATCCCCGAGTTTGCCAATTTTCTCCTTAGCCGTGGAAAGGGCCTGTTCCTCCACATCGTATAGTATCACCTCAAATCCGGCAGCCGCGCTCACAAAGCCAATCTGCTGACCCATTTGGCCTGAACCGAGAATAAGTACGCGCTTTATATCCGAGAGTTCCATATCCAATCCTCCAGCTTAATTTAGTATTGTTGGGAAAGATTCTGTAATAATGTTTCGGATTGTATACCACTTACCCCAGAGTATTGTAAAGTATACTCTGCCTCCACGCCAGGGCTATTGGGACTTTTATTTAATATTTATTAATATCAACTAGTTAAGTTACAAGTCTCTCCAAGTTTTCCATGTTTCAGGTTCTAGGTTCGACGCTCGATGTTCGAAGTTCGAGGTTTGTGCTTTTGTGCCTCGAGGCTCGAAGATGCATCGAGAAGGTAATTTTGATTTTTATTAAATTTTGTTTTGACATCTAGCAACAAAACTTATATCTATACGCAAATTATGTGTTAAAATTTTCACAAACAACACAAGGAGGTAAAAATCATGAAGAAAAGCCGTTTTTCATATCTGCTTTTCAATTCCAGGGGGAATTTTTTCGAACCCTGGGGTCTGTTTCTTGGATAACTCTTTATTCCAGCAGCATATACCAGATCACTCGCTATTGAACTTTACTGAGCTTTGAAATCGCAAGTTGGCACGTGATAAATATCACAACCAGTTTTTCGAGTTAGCCTGAACAACTTCTTGAATAGTTAAAGATTGTGTAAAAAAAGGGGGGGAAGAGATGAGTAAATTATTGGAATACAGAAAGAAAATCCTGAAAGCCTTAGGCATAACATGCTTAGTGGCTATTGCTATTGCCGCCAGTGTGGGCAGCATTCAGGCCGCCGGCTCGGTGGAACCCATGGGGATTACTCCCTTATGGTTTTTTATCATATTGCTGGTGGGTTGTACTGTAATAGGGATATTTGCGGTACTTGCAGGAGTTGGAGGCGGTGTAATATTCACACCCGTATTCATGGGATTTACTCCCATAGATTCCTACATCATCAGATCCACCGGTTTGTTCGTTGCCATGGCAGGAGCACTGGTTGCAGGGAGACCCTTTCTGAACAAGGGAGTTGCCAACATCAGACTGCTGTTCACCGGGGCTGTTCCCTATGCCGTATTTGCTGTAATCGGTGCAATGTTGGCAGGATACATACAAAAAACCATGGGTGCTGGAGGCGAGGCCTTTATCCGGGGGGCCCTGGGTGTAATCGTTATCGGGATAGGACTATTGTTCGTATTTTTCGGGGGCAAATCCGAATATCCGGAAGTTTCCTTTGTGGACAAGTTCACTGAGAAATTGAACCTACCCTTGCCCTATTACGAAGATTCCCTGGGCAAAGTTATCAACTACAAAGTGACCAGAGCCGCACTGGGCTTGACCCTGTTCTGCGGAGTAGGGTTGATATCCGGCCTCTTCGGCCTGGGAGCAGGCTGGGCAATGGTTCCGGTATTCAACATGGTCATGGCGGCTCCGTTGAAAGTAGCTGCCACCTGCAGCAAAGTCATGATTTCCATGGGTGACACGGCAGCAGTATGGCCGTATATCGTCGGAGGCGGCCTGTTTCCGCTTTTTACCGTGCCCAGCATGATTGGACTAATCGTGGGCACACTTATTGGTTCCAAAATAATGTTAAAGGTTAAAGCCGGATTTGTCAGATGGATTATTATCGTTGTTATGATCGGTGCCGGAATCAGACTTATTTCTAAAGCATGGACCATGGTCTAAGGAGGTATATATGACTGAACAAGAAAAACCCAAACCTTTGTTATCCGGTGTGATCTACGGGGAAATAACCTTCTGGATCACGATTATAGGCATGATTATATGTACTATAGGTATAGTCTTGTATTTTATAATAGGCAATCAATTCTTTGACGCCAATACCATGGTAAATGAACTCTGGGCAGGCAAGGATGCAGCCACTATATGGAAAGATGCCGCTGGCAGGGAAGTAATCCACGGACATTGGTATTTAACCAGACTGGCATTTACTGATGCCATAGCTATGCTGGGCCTGGGACTTTGCTGCCTGGCTGCAGTATTCGGCTCCTGGGGATCGGTGATAGGCATGATCGCAAACAAGGAAAAACCCTACCTTTTCCTGGTTTTCGCAATAATCATTGCTGTTTTGCTCACCTGCTCAGCCGCCGGCTTGGTCTCACTGCACTAAAACCGGAATACATCTAAATAACAACGCACGCATACAACTCTTAATGCGTGCGTTGTTTCAAAATCTATTACCACTTTATATCCAGATATCATAAGGACTTCGTGTTGTTAGTATCCTTTTAGCACCCTATCACTTCAACTTTGTCCTGCTAGAAATATAAATTAAATCAAATTTTTGTTGACGTAACACTGCTGCGAAAGTTTTTTCATCCGTCATTACTGCGAAAACAAGAATCTAGACAAGTTCCCATCCGGAAATTGCTAATTTCCGGATATGGAAATAGTAAGTTTTCAATTCGGAAACCAGACAAAATCCAGCCAAAAGGGCTGAAAAACTGGATTCCGGCTCAAGGCTTGCACCATACTCCGATACGGGGGCCGGAATGACAAGAATGGTTGTAATTTAAAGTTTCGCTGCAGTGCTAATAAATTCTGGGTTGCAATCCGTGCCAAACATGTTTAGAACTGTTTGAGTAGATACCCCAACAACGTGAAGATAAATTCGAACACGCTGTGGATTAATTCCTGAGGAGGAGAATGTATGCAGTCTATAGTAGTCACCGGGGCAGCCGGATTTATCGGATGGAAGACTTCCCTGTTGCTTCTCGAGTCCGGATACCGGGTTATAGGTCTGGACAACATGAACGAGTACTACGACCCCAGGGTAAAGGCCTACAGGCTGAATTCCCTGCAAGAATACGAGAATTTCACAGCCTTTCAGACCGACATAGAGGATTTCAACTCCCTGGATGGCATATTCGAAAAACACAGAGTGGATGCGGTAATCAACCTCGCCGCCAGGGCCGGGGTACGCTACAGTATTGAAAATCCATACATTTATATGTCCACCAACTTGAACGGCACCCTTAATCTCCTGGAGATCCTGCGTAAGTACAAAATCAACAAACTGGTGCTGGCTTCTACTTCCTCCCTGTATGCGGGACAGCAAATGCCATTCAAGGAAACACTCCCGGTAAACACTCCCATATCTCCCTACGCAGCCTCCAAGAAATCCGCAGAAGTTTTGGCCTATACCTATCATTTTCTATATGGACTGGACATTTCCGTGCTCAGGTATTTCACGGTTTATGGGCCGGCCGGGAGGCCGGATATGAGTGTGTTTCGCTTCATCAAGTGGATCGACGAGGGCAAACAAGTGGAATTGTACGGCGATGGCAGTCAAAGCAGGGATTTCACCTATGTGGACGACATTGCCGCGGGAACGATTAAAGCGCTATCCAATATAGGCTACGAGATTATAAATCTGGGCGGTGGCAAGAACCCCATATCCATCAATCAGGTGCTGGAACAAATTCAAGGATACTTGGGTAAAGAAGCAAACATATCCTACCATCCTTTCCACCTAGCAGACATGAAGGAGACCTGGGCCAATATAGACAAAGCCAGGGAACTGCTGGACTGGGAACCCCGGGTATCCCTGGATGACGGTCTCAAGAGGTCGGTGAGTTGGTACCTGGAAAACCGGGAATGGCTAAAGGACGTGCAGGTTTAACATTTACAACTAGTCTCTTGTCATATTTTAAATGTCGGTCAGAATAAGCACGTTAATTACGACTCTGTCATCCCGGACCCCGTATCGGGGTACGGGGCAGGCTTTGATCCGGGATCCAGTCTTTTTCTGTTTTTCTGGATTCCGGCCTTCGCCGGAATGACGGCAACTCGAAGTTGACATAGACCAGTTATAAAGCTTTTAATGAAACGCTATACTAGTTATCTTCCAATACCTCCAGGTACACCCTGTAATTGCCTTCCACCATGGACTGCACTGAAAACTTCTCCCTTGCTTTTTCCCTGCCTGCCCTGGCAAATTCCCTTGCCTTGCGTTT
>CAJXKR010000075.1 GCA_913055815.1 uncultured Desulfohalobiaceae bacterium
TGCCCACTGTGCGACTTGATTATTCAGCCCTCTTGAGGGCTGGAGAGCAAAAGTGGGCTACCCGGCAAGGCTTAAGTGTTGCTGTAGTGCTAATAAGAATTTCAAAAACTGGTGCACTTTCATATTGCCCCTGACCGTTAATTGTTGTTTGTTATGCGGAAATGCCGGTTTTTAACTAGATAACCGATAACTGTTAACTTCTTGCATGCTTCGTTGTGCACGGCAGGGCATGGGGGGTAAAAGCCTGAAAGGCTGTCAAATAGGATTGCGGGAGGACTACTCCGTTGCCACTTTGTCCGTGTCCGGATCGTAATAAAAGGTCGTATTGTGCATTGTCTCTTGTACCAAATATCTCCTTCCTGCTATGATTATTTCAGTATCAGGATGGATTGTCCCCTTTATCTTGGCCTTGGCCTGAGTTGCTTCCTGCAGTTTTTGCTGCTTTTCCTGTTTAATTTCCTCTTTTATTGTTTGGATCCTCTTTAGGGAGGAAGTCCTGAACTTTAGCAGCTTAATGATCTTGTCCTTTTTTTCCGGGGGACTTTGGTTCAGGATTGTACCCGGGTCCTGGTCTCCCAGCATGTGATCGATTCTATCCACGTCCGCTTTCAATTTTTCCATTTCATCCACAAGTTCTTGATTTTCCCCAAATTCGTTGCCAAGTATTATTCTTGTTCTTACCCTGTATTCCGAGCCTGTTTCGTTTACCTCTATTCCTGCATTGCTTCTGATTGTTCCCCCCTGGATTGCCCCTTTTCCCTTTTTGGCGTAGACAAAACCCTTGGCGTTGATGTTGGAATTGGATATATTCTGGGTTACAGTCAGGTCCTGGCCACATTCTATATGCGCATTCTCTATATAGTGTGCACTGATACTGCCTTTTGCAGTGACTTTTCCCCATTCTCCGGAGACAATACCCCCTTTTACAGTGATGTTGTTTCCTGCCTCTGCCAAGGCATCCTCAATGGTTCCGTTGACATAGATATCCTGGGGAGTGCTGACAGTAAAGCCGCTCAAGACCGTGCCGTTTATTTTAACAGAGCCCTTTTCCAGGCGAATATTTCCGGTTGAATAGTCTACGTCACCTTTTGTCTCAAACAGTTCGGTAACCGATATTGTGTTCCCCTCGAATTTCAATGCCCCTGAGGCAAGGGCTACGAATTCTGTAATTTCAATTTGTTCATCCGAATACTTGTTCGCGTCCTGTTCGGAAATATACCCGGACTCATACAAGGAGTTTGCATAAGCGGTCTTGCTTACTGCCTGCACGTTTTCTCCAGCTGAAATATTTAAATCCTGTCCTTTATTGGGGGGGATTTCCCTCCCAAATATATCTGTGCCGGATTTCCCCGGGGTTGGGGGGAGCAATGTGGCGACGACCTCATTTTCCCGGGCCGAGATTAGGGTGCTTATTTCCCGGTAGTCTATATTCCCTTCCTCGTCTTCATTATTTTCCTCTTCCTCCTCCTCCTGCTCGTCTTTGAGGTTTAGTTTGGAATCCTCTCCTTGCACCGGAGGAACACCCTGGGCTATTACTACTTTTTTTTGTTTTTCCCCGGTCTTGGCAGCCTCTTTTAAGGCCCGTGTGATTTCTTTTTCCTGGATCTGTGCAGCAGAGCTTATTTGCAGGATTAATTTCTTTATATCCTTGAATGAAATCGATTTATCGAAATAGTCCTGGTGATAGAGGGTTGCATGGATATACAAATAGTCTTCGGAGATCCCCAGCAGGGGTTTTATTTGGATTTGCTTCCCGTCTTTCTTGACTTTTCCGTATCCCCGGGCAACTATGTCGTTGGTGTTTTCATCAATTTGCCATCCACCCCTTTCAGGTGGTTTGATATCCTCAGGGACAGTGTCGTCTTGCAAGGGAATGCTTCTACCGTCAATAGTTTGTCCGGGTTGGGCTTTAACCGGAGGTATCAGCCTTCCGATAGTGTTACCTGGAAAAACCGGATAATCCGTATTTCCGTACAATTCTATGGATCCTTCCCGGGGCTCTTGTGGCTGCATGCCTCCTGTAGCCACCAATACCCCTTTTTGCGGTGCCTCCTGTTTCTTGGCCCTTTTCAGGGATTTGGCAATAGTTTTTTCATACACCTCTGCTTTGCGGCATCCCAGGTCAGCGATAGCCTGTTTGATCCTTTCCACTGTTATGCGCTCTTCATGAAAGTCCAGGTAATCCAAGGTAGCATAAAGGGAGAATCCATCTTCGGATGGTTTGAACAACGGTTTGATTTTTATTTGTCCTTGTTTTTTCACTACCTTCCCATAACCCTTGGCTATGACCTCTCGGGTTTGTTCCTGGATTACCCAGCCACTGTTCCGCGGATTTTCCACTTCTGATGGCTCCCGGTTGTCCTGGGGATAAAGTGTTCGGCCGTCTACTCCCTTGCCGTTTCGAGGTTTTTCAGGTAAACTGGCAACACCGATTACATCCTTGGCAAACACTGGATAATCCGTGTTGCCCTGGATTTGGATATAGGCATCCCTGGGTTCCACTGGAGGTGTGCCCCGGGCTATTTCCAGATTTTTGACCGGTTCTTGGTTCTGGATCTTTTGCAGTACTGCATCCAGGTTCTTGGTATCCGTGACAATCCCGGCATAATTTATTTGTTGCTTCAAGCGTTCCCTGTCCAGGTCCGCACCCGAGCCTTGAGGGGGATAATATTCGTTTATTGTTGCGCTCATTCCGTCGTCGGAGATGGATATTTCCACTTCAGCGTCCGCATTGATAGCTGATACTTGGTATTTGTTGTCATCGATATTATTTAATTGTATATTGGACTCTGAAGTATTCAGTTCTTTTGCACCTTTCAGCAGTGCATCTTTTTCATCCTGGGCTATGATATTCGTGGATCTTTGTTTCACAAAATCCTCTGGTATTGTTGTATATTTGTAAAAAGATTACAGTGTTCTTTCAAGATGTAAATGTACTAGTCGGAAATAATTCAAGTTTGTTTTTGTATATATTAAATTATTTTCAGTAACGATTCAAGCAGAGTTGTAATTTTTTGAAGCAAATTTAAACCTCTTCTTGCATTAAGTGGAGGTTTCGGTGTATCAAGTTTGATATGCAGACATTACAAGACTATTTTTACAAATGGGTTCCGGAAATTGATAATCATTTATCCAGGGAGATCGAGGGGTTAAATTCCATAGTAACACCGCTGGCTAGGCATGTTTTGCTCTCTGGCGGGAAGAGATTGAGGCCGATTTTGTGTATGCTGACTGCAGCAGGGCTGGGTTACAGCGAAGAAAAGGCCCTGCCTTTGGCCTGCTCCTTGGAATTGATACATTCTGCCACCTTGTTGCACGATGATGTATTGGATGGTGCGGAACTGAGAAGGGGTGCAACAGCAGCGCACTTGAGCTTCGGTACCACGGAGACTATCTTGGCAGGTGATGCCTTGTTGGCATTGGCAAATAAGTTTGTGACATCCTATAATAATATCTCCCTGACATCCTGTTTGTCCGAGACTATATACCAAACTGCTACCGGAGAGATATTGGAGATAGAGAAGATGAAGGATACCTCCTTGAGCGAGCAGGAGTACCTGGAGATAATAATCGGGAAAACCGGATACTTGATGCAGAGTTGCTGTCAAAGCAGTGCCATACTGGCAGATAGCAGTGCAAAACTGCAAGAGGCTGCCAAAAGCTTTGGCTTGAATCTGGGGATAGCATTTCAGTTGATCGACGATGCAATGGATTATACCAAGAACGAGGAAATGACCGGAAAGCCCCTGGGAGGTGATCTCCGGGAGGGTAAATTGACCCTGCCCCTGATCTTCTTTTTACAGAGCCTGCAGGAAGATGAACAACAGGATGTATTAACCAAGATAAAAGAAAAGCGATTGCCCAAAAAAGAAGAGAATTGGATTATAGAGGAAATCTATAATAATCGTTTCAGCCACAAGACTAAAGAAGAAGCTATGTTTTATCTGCAAAAGGCTTCTGATGCCTTGTACTTTTTCCCTGACAACCAAGCGAAGGAATTTTTGAAAGAAATGATCGATTTTATAAGAAACAGGGATAATTGAAAACTGTGTAAGTGTATGTCCCACGGCAATTTTATTCTCAATAAAATATTCTTTCTTATCAATAAGTTGGCTTTTTGTTCCAGTTTTGCTTTGAAAATAAATAGCTCTTTAAACGCTTAAGTTTGAAGTTTTATTAAATCTTTGATTTTATTTCTTGATCCAGTTGGTCAAGATTGCCCGAATTTCGGTATTCGAATTTTATTCCTGTAACAAGAAAAATTCAAATACAAACAGCAAGTTGAATTCTAGAACAAAAAAGCCCTGGTGTATGTCCAGGGGCAGGTTAGATATGCCGCAGGTAGATGTGTAATTGGTTCAGGATCTTGCCTACACATGCACTTACACATGCACAATAACTACAGCCGCATGTTTATGATCTTTTTATAGGCATCCATTGCCTTGCTTCTAACTGCCGTAGTCATTTGCATGGCAGTACCGGCCTTTTGCAATGAGATCATCAGTTCGTGCACGTTCTGGCTTTCCCCGGAGGCAAATTCCTTGACCATTTCCCCGGATTTCAATTGCATTTCGTTTACCTTGGATAGCGAATCCTGCAATGTCTCTGAAAATGCCTGGGTGGATTCCTGGCTTTGTTCAACCTCGGGATTGTTTTGGCTGATGTTGTACTGGTTGTTCAATGCATTGGCGTATCTTTCCATCCCAATGGATTGTATGGACATAATATCTCCTTACAGCAAACAGGCATAGCCTGTATTTTCAAGGCAAAATTTCAAACTTATATTGGGACCGACTGCCTGCTGACTATTTGGCGGAACGAATCACCTTTTCCATGCCGTCGAACTTCATTTTCATGATAGTAGTAAGTGTGTTGTACATGACAGTATTTTGATTTTGTATGGACATTTCATTTTCCATGTTTACAGCGTCTTCTCCCTCTACAACCCGGCCTTCGAATTCCTTGTAGAATTCTGGCTTGAGATCAGAATCAAAAGAAGTAGGTAAATGTTCCGCGTCTGTTCTTTCCATGTTTCCCTGGTCACTTAATTGCAGGCTATTTTGCAGCTTTTCCTCGAATTTGAGCCTTCTTGCCTTGTAGTCGGGGTTACCGTTATTTGCGAGATTCCCGGAGACAATATTTTGACGCTTCATGCGCAAATCCAGGACTTTTTGCAGTAATTCGGTGTTTTCACCGAACAAGGTAGTCATTGTTTTCCCTCCTTGTAGGAAAATATTATAAAAATTCTTTTTCTATAATTAACTAAAGCAAGATGTGTGCCACTTGTGGCTAGAATGATTGTGCAGATCACCGTGGGGAGTATCTGGGTTGTTCCAGCAAGATTGGGGCAAAAGCAAAAGATGGGAATTGTAAGAATATACGCTGGGAGAGGAACTGTATTTAATCCAGCAGAGAATCTTTTCGCAATAAAAGTCCGGGTGCAAGTTCCGGGCGCTGGGAGCGGAGTTTGCCCTGTATCCCGGAGTGCAGGGTGCTTACCCTCTCACCCTCCAGGTTCTCCAAGGCGTAGTCTGCCGGATTTACCAGCGGTCTTTGCAGTCCGGGAACCAGTATCCGGAATCCGGATTCTTGTTCAAAGCGGTGCCTGACACTGATTAGCCAAGTATCTTCGGATTCCTGGTAGAGCAGTTTGGCCACTACCGGTGCGGGGATCTTGTCACTTGGTGGCTCCAGAACGGTCCTACGCCCTGTGGGCAGGAAAAATCCCGTGCCCAGAACCCTGCTGGAGATATGTCCTAGTTCTGACAGGTAAAGATCAGGCCGGAAGCTGTTTTGGGAGATATCCCGCAGTGCGGTTTTGTAAATATCCACCACTTGGGACAGGTAGGAACTGGTCTTCATCCTGCCTTCTATTTTCAAGGCGTTTATGTTGTTCTTTATAAACCAGCCCAGGTACTTGATCAGGCAAAGATCCTCACTTGCCAGGATGTCGGTGTAGTCTCCATCCTGATAGGCCTCCCAGAGCATCTTCCCGGGTCTCTTCTTTTCCTCCAGCCCCAGGGAGGCCACCCGGTAATCGTATCTGCAGGGATGAGTACACCAGCCCAGATTGGCGGAGCGCTGGTTCAGATAGGAACTCAGAAAGCACCTTCCGGATATGGCCATGCACATGGCCCCGTGTACAAAAGACTCCAACTCCATATCCGGAGCGGCTTCCCTGATCCTGCGGATTTGTTTCAGGTTGAGCTCCCTGGCCAGGTTGACCCTTTGAACTCCCATTTCCTTCCAGAAGTTTACACTTGCACTGTTGGTGGTATTGGCCTGGGTGCTCAGGTGGATGGGTAGTTCCGGCAATATCCGGCGGGCCAGGGCAACTGTGCCCGGGTCTGCTACAATAAGTCCGTCCAGGGGATATTGTCTTAGTTCTTGCAAGTATTCTTTTATCCTGGGAAGTTGTTCCTCGACCGGAAAGATATTCAGGCAGAAATAGATTTTCCTGCCTGCTGCATGGATCTTTGTCAGTGCCTGCTCGAGTTCTTCCCAGTCAAATCCTTGACTTTGGGCCCGGAGATTGAGTTCCGGTCCACCCAGATAAACTGCATCCGCCCCGTAAGTCAGGGCGGTTTCCAGTCTTTCCGGATTGCCGGCAGGGGCAAGTATTTCCGGCAAGTTGTGGTTTGTTAAGTCCATAGGTTTCGTTTTTTCCTGTATTCTTTCATGTCCTGCAATAAAGAATAAGGTATATCCAGATTGCCCTTCCCGGTTCCCAGTTCTACATCCGGTTTTACGCTTCCGTGGAAATCCGAACCTCCGCTTACAAGCAGGTCGAATTCCTTGCAGATCTGTAAGTATTCCCGGGTCTGTTCCTGGGTGTGTTCAGTGTAGTATACTTCCATCCCGTCCAGTCCAAAACCTTGGAGTCTCTGGACTTCCGAGCGAAGGTCCTGATAAGATATCTCCAGTGAATAGGGATGAGCGAGGAAAACCGTGGCTCCGTCCTGCTTGAGGACCTCTATCGCCTGCTCCGGATCCAGCTTGTCCTTGGGTACATAGGCTTGGCCCCCGGGACCAATGTAGTTGTCAAATGCCTCCTGCACAGTGGGAACGTAATTTTTTTCCATGAGCAGTCTTGCGATGTGCGGGCGTCCGATACTAGCATCTCCCGCCAATTCTTTGACTTCACTGTAATCCATTTGTATGCCAATATCCTGCAATTTCTGCAGTATGCGTTCGTTTCTGCTGTGGCGCCTGTCGCGCAAGTACTGCAGTTTGTTTTGCACATACTCGGGCTTTTCCGGTAGCCAAAGTCCCACGATGTGCATTTGTCCGGTGGGATAGTTTACACTGAGTTCGCAACCGGGTATGGCTTCCACATCGGCTTCTTTGCCGGCCTGGATTATTTCCTGCAGTCCCTTGGTGGTGTCGTGGTCTGTAAGTGCGACTGCTTTCAGTCCCGAGTTCTGAGCTTTCCGGATTATTTCGCTCGGGGAAAGTGTCCCGTCTGAAGCTGTGCTGTGAGTATGTAGATCGATTTCACCCATGTTTATACTCCTTGGATAATAGTATTGAGCAAAGAATGAACCGCTGTCGGTAGTAATAAGACAAAACATCAATACAGTAAATAAAAATTTATAAGATGCTACTGCAAAAAGTAGCTTTAGTTATTAAATTTTGCAATACACTAGTTATAACTCTTTGATTTTTCTTAAAACTTTGGCAATCTCGACTACGAAGTAGCGAGAAAACCCTAAAACTCTAAAACTGCCTGCAAAAGACTTTTTGCAGGCGCATCTTATAACATTTCTATAGTTTTAATTATTTAGATCAAATTTACCCTGATTAGCTGACCATGACATATTTACATTTTTTATATAATCTATATCATGGTAAATACGGGTTTGCAGTAGCCGTAAATCCTTCAACCGCAAAACCCTGAATTTAAAACTCCATGCTGATACAAACATATTATTCCCTAAGGAGGAAAAAATGACAATCAACAAGGAACTTTTGGACATACTTGCCTGTCCCAAGTGCAAAGGGGACCTGGAGCTTACCTCTCTGGAGGATGGGTTGACTTGCAGGGCCTGTGAATTGGTTTACCCCATCCGGGAGGAGATACCGGTTATGTTGATTGAAGAGTCCTATACACTCCAAGACTGGGAAGAAAAGAAAGATACCCAATCCTAGACCCTGAAATCTGGATCCGCTAATGGTTAATTGTTTTCAGGTTCACCACAACCGTGAACCTGAAAACTCCACCCCGCATTTAATCTCTTGACATCTCCTGTTGGGTGCTTAAATTAATTTTAAATCAATTAAGCCTGCTGTTGAATCAAGTGCTCTGGAAGTAATAGTTTTAAATAAACAGGAGGTGTGTTATGGTATTGGATTTTAGTACTCTGTATGATTTTCCGGGTAATATAGAAAGAATATACGATCAACTCTTCAATCCATTGGAAATAAGCCAGAGAAAGGTATCATATCCCCCTTTGAATATTACGGAAGATAATGACAATATCTACGTTAGAGCGGAACTGCCCGGTGTGGAAATAAATGACATGGATCTAACTGTGGCACAGGGAAGCCTTATTATAAAGGGTGAACGCAAGCCGGAGCAAGGTAGGTATTTCAGACAGGAACGCCCTACTGGGTCTTTTCAAAGAGTTGTGAACCTGAATGTTAAAATAGATAATAATAAAGTAAGTGCGAAAATGAAGGACGGAATATTGTCTGTGACCTTACCCAAATCCGAAGAGACAAAGACACAGAAGATCAATATTGAAACTGCCTAATAAGGAGGTTGCAATATGTCAGATGCAGTACAAAAGAAAGAAACAGGCAATAAACCAACATTAACTCCCCCTGCAGATATAGTACAACAGGATTCTTCCTATTATATAATTATGGACATGCCGGGAGTTAACAAGGAAGATCTCAATATATCCATTGACAAGCAGGTCTTGACGGTACAGGGAGAAACAGGGGCTGCCAAATCCCAGGAAGAGAAATTCCTGGAAAATGAATTCAGTGAAGCGGTTTATACAAGGAAGTTTACATTGTCTGACGCAGTAGACAAAGACAAGATCAGCGCTCATTTAAACAATGGCTTGTTGAAGCTGCATTTACCCAAAGCGGAAGAAGAACAGCCCAAAAAGATCGAGATAAAGGCTGGATAGAATAGACAGGCCGTTTCAAATTTTGTCGGGGCCGGCTGAACAGAGCCGGCCCCGTTGTTTTTGTGCAGGGAGGACTACCTGCCGAAACAGGAATGTTGTTAGATTTACGGAGTAGAGGATAGATATGTCCGGGAATTTGTTCAGTAGCCAGGAAAGAGGACAGGAAGTGGGAAGCCGGGGTGTGGATACGCATGCCCATATTGACTTGCTGCAGGAAAACAAGGATGTTTATTCCATAGTGCAAAATGCAAAGCAGGCTGGAATTGAGAAGATTGGACAGGTATTCTTGAATATCTCTTCCTATGAGCGGAATAAATACCTGTCAGAAGATTATCCGGGGCTGTTTTTCTATCTTTTGGGATTTCATCCCCACGAAGCCTCTGGATTCACCCGGGATTCCCCTGGAGAAATGCAGGGGATAATCCGGTCCGATTCCCGCATAAAGGCCTGCGGTGAGATTGGACTGGATTTTTACCGCAACAGGAGTCCCCAAAAGGAGCAAATAGATTGTTTCAAGTCCCAGTTGGAACTGGCCAGGCAGCAGGATTGGCCTGTAGTAATCCATTCCAGGGAGGCAGACGATACCACCCTGGAGATACTCCTGGATATGGGATTCAAGGATCGCGCGCTACTTTGGCACTGTTACGGCAGGGAGCTTGAATTCGGTGAAAGGCTGATTTCCTACGGTTGGAAGATTTCGATTCCGGGTACGGTCACTTTCAAAAAAGCCAGGGAGTTGCAGAATGCGGTGCACAAGCTCCCTCTGGAAAGCATGGTCCTGGAGACTGATTGCCCTTTTTTAACCCCGGAGCCATTTAGGGGCAAGAAGAATGAGCCCGCTTTTGTAAACTATACTGCAAAAAAGGTCGCGGAACTAAAGGGGATACCCCTGCAAGAGGTCTGGGAGCAGACCACGGAAAATGCCTGTGCATTTTTCGGGATATGACATACAGGGCGGGCGCACCTGCAAAAAGCCGTTTTGCAGGTAGTTTTAAAATTTTGTAAAATCAAGAAGTTATAACTGCAGCAGTTTTAATCTTAAAATGGGGTGTCCACTTCCCAAACAGTCAGGGCAGATAGCGATCCTATTTAAGGATTAATCCGGCTCGAGATCCAGGACCTTTATCTCTATTTCTTCTGCAAGCCCGTTCAAAAAGGCAAGCAATTCCTCTTTTTGTCCGGGTGCAAATGTGACTTGGGCAACTGCCTCGTATTTATCCAGAATGCTTATATAGGCAAGATTGTGATGGCTCTCCAGGATAAACCTCAAATAGGCGATATCCTTTCTTTGCAAGTATAGGTAAATCCGTTTGGACCAAGTCCTGGCCACACTCATGTTCGCCCCCGTATTTACAAAACTTTGGCACCTTCAGGGGTTACAGCCACCATGTGTTCCCAGCGTATGCCTCCCCATCCGGAGAAATACAATCCCGGCTCCACGGTGATTACCATGCCTTCCTGCAGTACAGTTTCCTGGTTCGGGCCCACACCAGGGGCCTCGTGGGTTTCCAGTCCTATGCCGTGTCCCAGTGCGTGAGTGAAGTGTTTGCCCAGACTGTGACTTTCAAAGAAGTCCACTACCATCCTGTATAGTCCCTTTATTTCCTTCCCCGGGCGAATATTGTCTATAGCCAGTTGTTGAGCCTGCTTCACCGTGTCCAGTAGCTTTTGAAACTCTTGGGTCGGGTGTTTTCCAAACCAGAACGTCCTGCTTTGATCCGAGCAGTACTGCTGGTATCTTGCTCCCACGTCGACAAGTACTGGTGTTCCCTCTGTCAGCTTGTCCTCGCCCGGAAGATGATGAGGAAGTGCGGCATTGGCTCCGAAGGCGACAATAGGGGAAAAGGCCAATTCGCTTGCTCCCCTTTCCCTGAACATCTTTTCGATCTTCCAGGCAAGGGATGCTTCAGTGCATCCCTTTTCCAGCATCACGGGAATCTGGGCAAATATTTCATGGTTCAAATCACAGGATTCTTGCAGATATTGCAGTTCCAGATCCTGTTTTTGCAATCTAAGTTCCTCTGTCAGGCCTTTAAAAGGCTGCAGTTCCAGTCCCTGACTCAGTTCCTGGTATAATTCGAAACTCATTATTTTTTTTTCGAATCCCAGCCTGGAGATTCCCAGGCCGGAAACAAAGTCAGATAAGTTTTTCCCCCTGTCTTTTTTGTAAATATAGAGGTCGTTCTCAGGCCATAGATTTTTTGCCGCCTCAAGGTATCTGGGATCAGTACACAACCAATCCCTGCCCTCAGCGGTTATTATCAAACAGCCCGCACTCTCGTTGCATTGGGGATCATGGAGTTCGAACCCGCTTAAGTAATATCTGTTCGCCGGGTGCAGGACCAGATAAGCATCCAGTTCCTGTTGTTGTATTTTTTCCCTTATTTTTTCCCTGCGTTTTTTTAT